>NZ_JAPSHV010000108.1 GCF_031179385.1 Arthrobacter sp.
CGACGGGATTGCACGGACGCGAGAGGCGCTTGCCGCCGGTTCCCTGCCGGCATTGCCCGGTGCCGAATCGCTCAGAGTCGGCGCGCCTATAGCCCGTCCAGCCGCCGTCGTCTGCGTCGGTATGAACTATGCAGCCCACGCCGTCGAATCCGGGGCGGCCCCGCCCAGCCGACCGGTCATTTTCCTCAAGCCTTCCAATACAGTTGCCGGCCCGTTCGACGCCGCTCCTATCCCACCAGACTCGAGTAAATACGACTGGGAGGTGGAACTCGGAATCATCATCGGCAGGGAAGCCAGCTACCTGCCCGGCGTCGAGGAGGCCACAGCAGCGATTGCCGGGTATGTGGTCGTCAATGACCTGTCGGAGCGGGAGTATCAGATTCCGGGCGATGCAGGCCAGTGGACGAAGGGCAAATCCCTCCCCGCTTCGACACCGCTGGGGCCCTGGCTGATTCCGGCGGATGAGGTTGATGCAGGTTCTTTGCGCTTACGTAGCTGGGTGAACGGTGAGATCCGCCAGGATTCGAAGACGTCGGACCTTATCTTCGACTGCGCCACCGTCGTACACCACATCAGTCAGTACATGGCCCTCGAGCCGGGGGACGTGATCCTTACCGGTACGCCTGAGGGCGTCGCGTTGTCCGGCCGTTTCCCCTACATCCAACCGGGTGACGTCGTAGAGCTTGAGATTGAAGGGCTGGGCCGGCAACGGCAGGAATTCTTCCGCCAGGAACGCGCATGAGCACTCGCACCGGGCAGGGCGATCTCGACGGACTCGTCGCGGTGGTCACCGGCGGGGCATCCGGAATCGGGGCAGCAGTCGCCGGGCGGCTGAGCGCAGCGGGAGCATTCGTGATTGCCCTCGACCTTGAGCCGGATGCCGCGCCGTCCGGCATCACCGGCCTGCTGTGTGATGTCCGCGACGACAGTTCGGTCCGAGCAGCCATCGAGGATGTCATCACTACTTACGGCCGGATCGACATCGTGGTCAACAACGCCGGCATCGGCGCGCAGGGCACGGTGGAAACCAACGACGACGACGAATGGCACCGCGTCTGGGACATCAACGTTGTGGGTCTGGTACGCGTGACCCGCGCCGCGCTCCCCCATCTCCGCCGGTCACCGGCGGCTGCGATCGTGAACACTTGCTCCATCGCCGCAACAGCCGGATTACCCCAGCGCGCGCTCTATAGCGCCACCAAGGGGGCAGTACTGTCGCTGACCCGCGCAATGGCAGCGGACCATCTGGGCGAAGGAATCCGCGTCAACGCCGTCAACCCAGGCACCGCTGACACCCCATGGATATCCCGTCTACTGGAGTCGGCGCCAGACCCCGCAGCCGAGAGGTCAGCGCTGGAAGGGCGCCAGCCCCACGGTCGCCTGGTGACCGCCGACGAGGTCGCGGGTGCTGTCTACTACCTTGCATCGGCGTCCTCGGGCTCCACCACTGGAACGTCCATCGCCGTGGACGGCGGTATGCAGGAACTGCGCCTGCGTCCGCAGGTCCAGGCACCGGCTGCGATCCCCTAGCGCACTCTTTCGGCGCGCGTGAACCGCGAACGGGCGCCCGAACTGACGCTGATCAGCACCGGCGTCTGGACGCCGAGTACTTCATCGAGCGCTGCCACCAGCGTCGATACTTCCTCCGCCACCACATAGGGAGCGACGCCCTGCCGCGGGAAAACCCTCACTTTCAGCGCGGGCTTTCCCCGGAACTCGTAGGTGGATACCGCCGAGTTCACGAGGTCCACGCGCTCACTCAGTGCCGCCTTGAGCGCTTGCTCCGCCACTGCGGCGTTGATGGTGACGCTGCCCGGTACCGGATCGGCGTCATCGTCATAGGCCAGCGTTCCGGAGCGGCCCTTCCCCTGGTTCGCCACCCAGGCGAGCATGAGGATCACCAGCAGCACCATCAGGAGCGCCACAACAATCCAGAGCCAGCTGTCTCGCTGCCCGGCAAGGGTGGTCGCGTCGAGGACGCCGTCGATCGCCTCACCGGCCTGCGCCGCCGTCGTCTGCCACCAGCGGGCAACTGCTGGTACGCCCAGCGTCATCGCCAGTCCACCGGCCAGCATCAGGATGAGTCCGAACAGCCCGAGCAGTATGCGGTTGACGGTGCGGGGAGTCTGGTTCACTGCCCGATCACCCCTGACTTCGCCACGATCACGTGCACCTCCGGTACCGGTTCGACGGCGGTACGGCGGAGTTCATCCTCCACCGCCGCCCGTACAGCCCCGTCATTGACCGGAATGCCCGACGTCGGCCGTACCTGCACGTCGACCAGTCGCCGCCCGATGGTCACCAGGACCTGCTCCGGCGCCACACCCGCGGCGATCCGCGCACGGCGCGCCAGTGAGGAGGCCAGAACTTCGGCGTCCACAACGACGGCGGTGCGCTCGTTGGGAATGCTCAGCCGCGCCCTCCTGCCGGGCAGGACGGCGGCGAGGAAGAAAAAGAGACCGACAAGGAAAAGCAGGGCACCGGCTGCGGCAAGCACAGTGGGCGACACTCCCTCCGGGAGGGATCCGACCCAACCGGCGGCGGTCTCCGGGCCAAGCAGCCACGGCTCCTGGCCGAGCGCCTTCAGCGCCGCCTCGAGCATCACATACAGGCAGACCAGGATGACCAGCACTGCGGCGATGGTGGCGGGAACAGCCCGTGATGAGTGCATCTCGCGCCGGATGACCTCCGAGGTCAGGCGCGTGGTGTCGTCCGTCACCTGGTCCTCCCGCCATCGGTGACGCGGGCACCCGTGACCCGGATGTCCACACGGCTCAACCGTGAACCCGTCAGCTCGGTCACCCGCGTCAGGATTTCTCCCTTGGCCCGGTGCACCCGATCCTCAACCGAGCCGCCGAACACCGCAACGGTCGAAGGGTCCGACGCTACCCTGTGCAGCGAAGGCACCGCGATAGGCAGGGCGAGGTTGAGGGCAAGCAGACCAGCGTCGTCGAACCAGCTGGCACGCACGTCCCTGACGGGGACGTGGAGCACCTCAGCAGCAACGGCGCAGGCCGTGCTGGTGAGCGCCTGCGTGCTGATCCGGTTGTGGCCGGAGAGCCGCTCATCAGCGGCAGGTGCGGCGGTCACGAGGATGAACGGCGTCCGGCCAGGGCGTCACGCACGCTGCGCAGGTCGAGTTTGCCCTCGGCGACCCTCCCGACGAATGCGCCGATGGCCATGAAGAGCGCTACGAGGAGGAAGCCCCAGAAGTGAAAGATCAGCGCAGCGAAAGCCAGAATGGTACCCACCAGGATCCCGATGACAGTGAGGTTCATGGTGTCTCCTTAGCTCGCCGCGGGGCGTGGCTTGTCGGGGCTCTTCGGATCGTTCAGGCCGGGCACGTGCACATCGTTGATCTCAACGTTGACTTCGATGACGTGCAGGCCCACCAACTCGCCGACGGAGGCGAACACTGCCGCCCTCACCTGATCGGCTACTGCGGTCAGCGGATATCCGTATTCGGCAACAAGATTGAGGTCCACTGCCGCCTGGATTTCCCCGACTTCAACATGCACTCCCTGCGCCAGATCGCTGGCCCCGACGACGTCGCGAAGCGCTCCGAGTGCACGGCCGGTTCCACTACCCAGCGCATAGACGCCCGGAACCTTCCGGGCTGCGATCGCGGCGACCTTGGCTACAGCGGTCTCCGAGATGGTTGTCCGTCCGGACGCGGCCGGAGCAGCAACTGCCGAGGAACCTGAGGGACGCACTTCCTGCTCGTTCTCCATGCTGAGACCCTTTCTCTCCAGCCCAGCCTAACCCTTCCGCTGAACCTTTGACACGCGCTCGAAAGGCTCAGCCTGCGGGTTCATTGCAGTGGTCCCTGAGCCACTGCTGCACGGGCTTGAGAGCCTCCCGGAAGGCGGGTTCATCGAAGTCGCCGGCGCCGTCGTGGCCGCGCTCTGCAGCGTCTGCCACCTCGACGAAGTGGGGCTTGAGCTCCACGGGTACCTTCCCGTGCAGGTGATGCAGTTGGTCTTCCAGCTTGGCCATGGTCTCAGCGTCTTCATCGCCCATGAAGCTCAGCGGCGCGAGCAGTACGGATGAAACACCTGCAGCTACGACGAGGCAATCCTCCATGGCGGCAGCGGTTCCCGGTTCTTCCCCGGCGTAGCGCGGGGAGGGAGGCTCAATCGGAGAAGGAGAGGGCTGTGGCGTTAGTGGTTCCTGTGCCGGCATGCTCAGGCTGCTCGTCGCTTCGGGAACGGTGCCGGCGCACCCGGACAGGACCAGCGCGAAGGCGCCGATGAAGGCCCCGGGTAGCAAGGATTTCACGCCTGAGGATCCTTCCGTGTGTGTGGGTGCCGGATGAGCTGACGTGCCTGACGGCGACGCTTCACGATATTAACGGACAACCCGGTGACTCTTCTCCCGGGCACAATTAAGAGCCCCAAACGTTAGACTTCCACAGAAGCTGGTCCGGATCGTGATCCTGACGCTGGGCCATCACGCCACTATCTTGGCCGGCGCAACAGGGGAATAGCAGGGGGAAGTGGTGCAACAGGCATCGGTCATGAAGGAGCAAGAGTACTTTCTACGGGGAGGCGCTGCACTGTGTCGATAGATGTAATCCGCGGAACCGAGGAGCAGCGGCTCGCCGCACTACAGGAGTACTCCCTTACCCAAGGCCTGACGGACAGGGAAGGCACCTACTATGAGAATCTCGACAATCTCGTGGCTCTGGCCGCCGAGGTGTGTGGAGTTCCCTACGGTGTCATTAACATCATCACGGCTGATGAGCAGCACCAGATAGCCGCGCGGGGCATTTCAGCCAGCGCGTGCTCCCGCGAGGATTCGATGTGCGCAGTGGTCTTCCGTTATGGCCAGACGATCACTGTTGAGGATTGCCTCGAGGACCCTCGGTTCCGCGACAATCCCTTCGTCACCGGGGAGATCGCGAACGTTCGGTTCTACGCTTCCACCCCTCTGGTCACCGGTGAAGGGCATCCGCTGGGAACCCTGTGCGTGTTCGACGAGGTGCCCCGGTCCATCTCGGAGCAACAGACGCGCAGCCTCGAAACCCTGGCGCACCAGATCATGGACATCCTGAATCTGCAGCTGCGCACGCGGCAGTTGAGCACGGCGCTGCAGGAGCTGAATCGCAGCAACGAACTGCTGGCAGAGTTCGCCGGCCGCGTGAGTCACGACCTCCAGGGACCGCTGACCAGCATCCAGGGATTCGCCGAGCTCGTTCAAGGTGAACCGGCCATACCGCCGGAGAGCGAAACCCGGATTTATTTGGAGCGTATTGGCGCAAGTGCGCGCAGAATGGCCTCGATGATTGGTGATCTACTTGATTTTGCCCGTTCCAACGGAGCGCTGCGGGTTCAACCGGTCAGCCTCGCGCGGGCGGTGAGTGCGGTACAGGAGGACCTCGCTCCGGCGATCGCTGCGGCCGGGGCGCACGTTGAGGTTCAGGACTTCGTCGGTGAAGCCGATCCCTCACAATTGCACGCGCTGCTGCAGAATCTCCTGCAAAACTCCCTCAACTACCGGCACCCGGACAGGTCTCCATCGATACGGATCAGTGCCACCCGCCCTGCCGGTTCCTGGTGCCTGGAGTTCGCCGACAACGGCATCGGGATCGCGCCCGAGAACCGCCAGCGAGCGCTTGAACCGCTTGTACGGCTGGAGAGCGACGTTGCCGGCACCGGCCTCGGCCTTGCAACGTGCAACCGGATCGCGCAGGCGCACGGCGGCCACCTCGAGCTCGACGAGACCGACGGCGGTGGCCTCACCGTGCGCGTCTGGTTCGGCGGCGACGGGGTGGACCAGGCCGAGCTACTGTGAGGCGTTCTCGAAGCCTGTCCGGGTCATGGTGCCCCACACCTGCTTCTTACCGCGAAGCGCTGCCCACCAGCCCTGGATGCGCCACACGGCGGTGAGCTGCCGGTATCCGATGTTCTCCTGCACTGAGACCCACAGCGCTGTTCCGAGGTCGCGCCACCGGCTGTAGCGGTGGAAGGAAGCTTCCTCGACCAGCAGCGCCATCAGGGACACGAAGATCGCGTAGAGATAAGCAACCGCGATGAAGGCGAGCGCATACGGGACATTCACCACGCCGAGTAGGAGTCCCAACGGGACAATGATGATTCCGAAGAGTTCGATGGCGGGGGCAATGAGCTCGAAGATCCAGTAATAGGGCAAGGCGACCATGCCCACTGATCCATATCGGGGGTTGAAGGTCATGCTCCGGTACTTGGTGAGCACTTCCCACAGACCGCGGTGCCACCGCCGTCGTTGTCGGGCCAGGACCGCCGCGGTGGATGGAACCTCCGTCCAGCACACAGGTTCGGCGATGAAGATGACGCGGTATTTCCGCTTTTCGTCACGCATCATCTTGTGGAGCCGCATGACCAATTCGAAGTCTTCACCGATGCTGTCAGCATCCAGCCCACCCGCCCGGATGATCAGGTCCCGGCGGAACATCCCGAAAGCGCCCGAGATCAGGATGAGCGAGTTGAGTTGTGACCACCCTGCCCTGCCCAGGAGGAAGGAGCGGAGATACTCGACGATCTGGATCCGGGCGTAGTAGTTCTTGGGCATGTTCACGTCGACGACCCGGCCGGCAACAACGTTGCAGCCGTTCGCCACGCGCACCACACCGCCGGTGGCGATGACGTGCTCGGGATCGTCGGTGAAGGGCTTGGACACCACAAGCAGGGAATCGGGGTCCAGCAGGCTGTCGGCGTCGACCATCACCACCAGGTCCTTCGATGCCACGTTCAAACCCATGTTCAGTGAGTCGGACCGCCCGGAATTCTCCTTGTCGATCACAACAATGGGCAGTGCCGTATCCCGTGCCCTGTAGATCGCTCGGATCTTACCGCGCACGGGCACCTTGATGGCGACGTCCCGCCGATCCTCAACGAGGTCGTACACGTCGATCAGCGTCTGCAGGGTTTCGTCGGAACTGCCGTCGTTGATAACCACGACCTCATGGTCGGGATAACGGAGGTCAAGCACCGCACGGACTGAAGCGGCAATGACTGCGCCCTCGTTGAAGGCGGGCATCAGGACCGAGATCCCCGGGCTCAACGGAGATGCGGCAGTGATCCGGGCGCCTGCGAACGACTGCCTCCGCAGGTGCGCCGTGAAGTTGACGCTGGCGAGGATGATCAGGAGCAGGAGCGACGTGTTGATCACGATGAAATAGGCGAGCACGGGATAAGCCGTCAGTTCAAACAGCCATTGGATTCCAGACCTCAACGGCTCCAGTACCTGGTTCATCCCTCCCCCTATGCGTCCACGAGGATGCGGCGGACGTCCGCATCAGCCTGTTCGATGACCCGGCGGCGGACTTCACGTGCCTCGGAGCCCGGCATCGCCTTCAGAGCTTCACCGGCTGCCTGCCTCACTGACGACGGCGCTTCAGCGGAGCACGAGAGCTCCGCGAGCGCGTCGGTAGCGGGCTTGTAGCCCAGTCTTCCGAGGGATCGGGCGCACGTCGAAATAACGACGTCGGACGGGTCCTGGCGGCCGCCTTCCGTGACCATGCACTGGAAGAGGGCCTCGGCTGCTTCGGACATGAGGAGCAGTCCGACGACGGCTGCGGACCCATAGCGGATCCCCGGGTCCCGGTCCAGGAGTCCCTCGATGTACACGGCCGGATCCTGTTCGGGAAGGTTCAGCAGGGCGGTCGCCGCGACGGAATGCGGAATACCGCTGCTGAGTGAGAGCGCGTCGACGAGATGCCCCCCGGCTTCTGGTCTGGCGGCGACACCCAACGCGCGGGCAGCTACCAGCCGGACTTCCAGGCTCTTGTCGTGCAGGGCTGCAGTCAGTGGATCAACCACCTCGCGTCCGCCCAGAATGCCAAGGAGCTCAGCGGCGGCTGCGCGTTGGATGGGGCTGCGGGAAGTGATTCGGTCGAGGGACCGGCGCAGCAGTCCGCGCCCGGCAAGGACGCGGATCATCGCCTCGCGGACGTCACCGCGTACCTCCGGGATCATCCTGAGGAGGGTCTGCTCCACGTGGTCGCCGACCGCGCCGGGTACTGACGAGAGCTCGTCGATCAACGCGTCCAGTTCGGCGTCCTCGACCACCGCCAGCGCCATGATCCGACGGCGGATGGCCGCGTCGTGCACCGTCCTGCTGCGTTCGCGGGCGTGGCGTGAGCCCTTCACGACCACCACGGCGGCGAGCGCGAGAAGGCACGCAATACTCAGTACGACGACGGCAGCCGCCAGTACGTCCCAGGAGACCAGCACCCTGGGTCAGCGGGCGAGGATGCCGGCAACGCGGGCTGCGAGCTCGCGTGGGCTGAAGGGCTTGACGACGTAATCGGTAATGCCGGCCGCGAAGCCGTTCTCGATGTCGCGCTCCTGGTTCTTCGCCGTCAGGAGGATGACAGGGACCGTGACCGGAGGTTCAGCCGCACGCATCATCCGCACCATGTCCACACCGGACATCCCGGGCATCATGACGTCAGAGATCACGAGGCTGTAGCTGTTGTTCGTTGCGAGTTCCAACCCGGTGACGCCGTCACCGGCCGTCTCTACGTCGTAGCCACTGGACTCGAGCTTGGTTGCGACCAGGTCGCGAATATCTGCGTCGTCGTCGACCACCAGAATCTTGTGCTGCATTACGCCCCTCCCAGCATTTACTTGCACCTTGCCCGTTCCCGAGTCAAGCCTAATCGACAGGGCGCGGGCACCTTGATTCTTCGGTGCAGAAGGTCTTGCGGATGGGTGGAAACCTGACCGGTCACACTGTAGTGCCATTCGAACCAGGGGCGGCCCAGGGGAGCCTGATGCAGCGTCTCGGAGTATTGATCAGCTAGCTGATCATTGCTAAGATCAGACCCAGCTTAAGCAATGGGCCAGTTCCTCCTGATTGAGGGAGACTCCCATGGATCACAAGCTTCGTATTCTGGTTCGACTGGACATCGACCGCAATTCGGCAGTTCTTGCCGTCACCGGTTGCCTCACCACGGAAAGCTA
>NZ_JAPSHV010000024.1 GCF_031179385.1 Arthrobacter sp.
ATGGCCACCCGCATGAAGAACGTGCCCGATTCCGGGCTGCCATACTGCTGCGATTCGATGATGTTGCACCCGGCAGCAACCAGCGCACCTGAGACGGCATGGACAATCCCGGGGCGGTCATCACAGGAGAGAGTCAGAATGAACGACGACGGGGCGTTGCCGGGAACGCCGGCCTGTACAGCTTCAGTCACGCTCCAAGGTTACCGGGCAGGAAGAGGGCGAACTCCCGCACCGCTGTCACTGTCCGAAACAGTGCTGCAACCTCCGGCAGGTAACCGTCTAGAATGGCATGGTCGCGACTGGCGTTAGGTGGGCAACCACCAGGAAGCGGCATGCGCTGTCCGCTGTACACACGTACGACGACGGCGCGCAGCGCCGACCACGGATCGCACGCCTGGGCCGTGGGTCAAGTCCCCCTCTGTTGCCCTCGCCCCTGAACTTCGGGTGCGCAGGGGTCAACAGGTAGCCTGACCTGTAGAAACGCCCCCTCATTATCAGGAGCATCCCCGTGACTTCATCCTCTCCTTCTGTGACCCAGTCCGTCACCAACGCGCCGCTTTCCGAGGTGGACCCGGAAATCGCTGCAGTCCTCAACGACGAGCTTGCCCGCCAGCGCGACACCCTCGAAATGATCGCCTCTGAGAACTTCGCTCCGCGCTCGGTGCTCGAAGCCCAGGGGTCCGTCCTCACCAACAAGTACGCGGAGGGCTACCCGGGCCGGCGCTATTACGGCGGTTGCGAGCACGTGGACGTCGCGGAGAACCTCGCTATCGAGCGGGTCAAGGCGCTCTTCGGCGCAGAGTACGCCAACGTTCAGCCGCACTCCGGTGCCCAGGCAAACGCTGCAGCCCTGGCCGCGATGATCAAGCCCGGGGACAAGATCATGGGTCTTTCCCTGGCTCACGGTGGTCACCTGACGCACGGCATGAAGCTGAACTTCTCCGGCAAGCTGTACGAGGTGGCGGCATACGGTGTTGAAAGCGATACCCACCGCCTCGACATGGAGCGCGTCCGGGAGCAGGCAATCGCCGAGAAGCCACAGGTCATCATCGCCGGCTGGTCTGCCTACCCCCGCCACCTCGACTTCGCGGCATTCCGTTCCATCGCTGACGAGGTCGGTGCGTTGCTCTGGACTGACATGGCGCACTTCGCGGGTCTCGTGGCTGCCGGCCTGCACCCGAGCCCGGTCCCACACTCCGACGTCGTCACTTCCACCGTGCACAAGACCCTGTCCGGTCCGCGCTCCGGCGTGATCCTGGCCAAGCAGGACTGGGCGAAGAAGTTGAACTCCAGCGTCTTCCCGGGCCAGCAGGGCGGCCCGCTCATGCACATCATTGCGGCCAAGGCAACGGCATTCAAGATCGCCGGATCGGAAGAGTTCAAGGAACGCCAGGAGCGCGTCCTCGAAGGCGCCCGCATCATTGCCGAGCGACTGATGGGGTCGGACGTCACTGAACACGGAGTCTCGGTCCTCACCGGCGGCACGGATGTTCACCTGGTGCTGGTCGACCTCCGCAACTCCGAATTGGACGGTCAGCAGGCCGAGGATCTGCTGCACTCGGTCGGCATCACGGTCAACCGCAATGCTGTCCCTAATGACCCCCGCCCGCCGATGGTCACCTCCGGTCTCCGCATCGGTACTCCGGCTTTGGCCACCCGCGGCTTCGGCGCCACAGAATTCACTGAGGTCGGCGAGATCATCGCTGCTGTACTCAAGCCCGGAGCTGACATCGAAGCGCTGCGTGCCCGCGTATCCCGCCTGGCTGCGGACTTCCCGCTGTACCCCGGGCACGAGGAATGGTAGAAGACCTCCCTCCCCGCGCACTGGAATCGGAAGCAGCACGCTCCGACCAATATGAGATTCCCGCAGACGAATGCTGCTTCACAGGGTGTTGCGAACGTGGGAAAGCTTTTTTGCTCGAGGAGCTAGACGGACAACAGCTCAACAGAGGAGCCGCGTAAATGAGCGCACAGATTCTTGACGGCAAGGCCACTGCGGCCACCATTCGGGGTGAATTGGCAGAGCGGGTCAAAGCCCTGAAGAACCAGGGCGTAACGCCCGGGCTGGGCACGGTATTGGTAGGCGACGACCCGGGAAGCCACTCCTACGTCGCCGGTAAGCACCGCGACTGCGAGCAGGTGGGTATCAATTCGATCCGCCGTGACCTTCCCGGTGACATCACCCAGGAAGACCTTGAGAAGGTCATCGATGAACTGAACGACGACGACGCCACCACCGGCTACATCGTGCAGTTGCCTCTCCCTGCGCACATCGACGCCCACGCCATCCTTGAGCGGATGGCTCCGGAAAAGGACGCGGACGGTTTGCACCCGACCAATCTCGGGAAGCTCGTCCTGAACGTCAATGCGCGCCTGGACTCGCCGCTGCCCTGCACTCCGCACGGCATCGTCGAACTGCTGCTGCGGCATGACATTCACCTCAAGGGAAAGAATGTGCTTGTCGTTGGACGCGGCGTCACGGTGGGGCGGCCGCTGGGTCTCCTGCTCACTCGGCGCGCCATCAATGCCACGGTCACGCTGGCGCACACCGGAACCGTGGACCTTCCGCGGCACCTCAGCGAGGCCGACGTCGTTGTTGCGGCAGCCGGTATGCCGGGCATGATCACTGCTGAGCACCTGAAGCCCGGGGCTATCGTCCTCGACGTCGGTGTCACCCGCGTGGTCGATCCGGACTCCGGCAAAGCTACCCTGCGCGGTGACGTTGCTCCGGACGCCTCGGGCGTTGCCGGTTGGCTCTCGCCGAACCCGGGAGGGGTGGGGCCTATGACCCGCGCCATGCTGCTTGCCAACGTGGTCGAAGCCGCCGAACGGCAGGCGGGCATCGGCAAGTAACCGGTCCCTCTTGTGTTGTCGGCCGCTTCCCTGGTGGGGAGCGGCCGACGGCGTTAACAGGAAGACCGAACCGATGTGGACATTCGCTGTCCTCGACCCCCATCGATTGGCTTTTGCCAATGGCTTAAGTCCTCTAGGCTGATCTGGTGCCCAACCAAACCAATACGAACTACGTCATCTCTGCCGATCAACTGACCAAGCACTACGGTGACTTCGCCGCCGTCAACGGCATCTCCTTCGACGTACCGGCGGGTGAGTCCTTCGGGCTCCTGGGCCCGAATGGTGCCGGCAAGTCGACAACCATGAAGATGATCGGCGGAGTCTCCCAGCGCACGTCCGGAAAGCTCACGATCATGGGTCTGGATCCGGAGCAGCACGGTCCGGAGGTCCGGGCACACCTTGGCGTCGTTCCTCAGCAGGACAACCTGGATGAGGAATTGCGCGTCCGCGACAACCTTCTGGTTTATGGCCGTTACTTCGGGCTGCCGATGAGCTACCTCAAGCCGAAAGCCGATGAACTGCTGGAATTTGCCCAGCTCACCGACAAGGCGAAGGCCAAGGTGGACTCGCTGTCCGGAGGCATGAAACGCCGCCTGACAATCGCCCGGTCACTCATCAATGAACCGAAGATCCTCCTCCTCGACGAGCCCACGACCGGTCTCGACCCCCAGGCACGGCACATCCTGTGGGACCGTCTGTTCCGTCTCAAGGAGTCGGGCGTTACCCTGATCCTCACGACCCACTACATGGATGAGGCGGAGCAACTCTGTGACCGCCTCGTCGTCGTCGACAAGGGACAGATCATGGCCGAGGGCTCGCCCTCCACGCTCATCCGCGAGCACTCCACGCGGGAGGTCCTTGAACTGCGCTTCGGCTCGGAGCGCAATGCAACCGTCGCTGCCGACCTTGCGGGAATCGGCGAACGGCTCGAGCCCCTACCGGACCGCGTCCTGATCTATACCCACGACGGCGAGTCCGCACTCGAGCAGGTCACTGCCCGCGGTCTCCACCCCATCACATCACTGGTGCGCCGGTCCTCCCTCGAGGACGTGTTCCTGCGCCTGACCGGCAGGAGTCTCATTGACTAGCCAGCACACCGGCATGCCGGAGCCGTCCGCTCCAGGCGGCCGCACCGCGCAACCAACGACGACGGTGCGCACCCTCTCTGCGCACTCACCGATGGTCTCGGCGGAGCGAGCCCGCAAGTTCGGCTCCTGGTACTACGCTGAGCACGCCCTCAAGGTGATGAACGGCTACCGTTGGACCCTCCTCGCGTACAGCGTCGGCAACCCCGTGATGTATCTCTTCGCGATGGGCGTGGGTCTTGCCACACTGGTGGACAACAACAGCGCGGAGAGCGCGTTCGGCGGGGTCAGTTACCTCGCCTTCATCGCCCCAGCCCTGTTGTCGTCAGCCACGATCATGACGGCGGCAACGGAATTCACCTACCCCGTCATGGACGGCTTCAAATGGCGGCGCGTGTACTACGGACCGCATGCCTCTCCGTTGGCCGTGCACCAGATTGTCAACGGCTACATCATCGCAATCTCCCTCCGGCTGTTTCTGATGTCAGCCATCTACTTTGGAATCGTCGCTGCATTCGGTGCGTCCCCGTCAGCCTGGGGCTCCGTGGCGATCGTCGTCGCGGTCGTGTGCGGGCTGTCCTTCGGCCTGCCGCTCATGGCCTACTCCGCGAGCATCACCGACGACAAGGGGCAGTTCGCCCTCGTTATGCGCTTCATCGTGACCCCGCTGTTCCTGTTCTCGGGAACGTTCTTCCCGCTGGATACTCTTCCCGTCTTCCTGCAATGGATAGGTTGGATCTCCCCGCTATGGCACGGCACGGAGCTCGGGCGGGTTCTTACCTACGGCTACTCGGAACCATTGTGGCTTTCCGTGATCCATGTTGCCTATCTCGTGGGACTCGCGCTTCTCGGGTGGGTCCTGGCCCGTCGTGTCTATGAACGGAGGTTGGGCCAGTGAGCAAGGTGCTGACCGAAGAGGACTACCGCGTCCAGGTCAAGGACCGTCCGTTCAGTGCGCTCTATGCCCGCAACGCCAGGGCGGTGATTGCACGAGGCCTCCGCGCCACGAAGAGCAGCAATTGGCTGATCATGGTTTCCGGCTTCTTCGAGCCGGTGCTGTATCTCATCTCCATGGGCGTGGGCCTCGGAGCCCTGGTGGGAACCGTCGTCGGGCCCGGTGGGGAGGAGATCAGCTACGCCGCCTATATTGCGCCGGCCCTGCTGGCGGTCTCTGCCATGAACGGTGCGGTCTACGACTCCACCTGGAATGTGTTCTTCAAGATGAACTTCGCGAAGCTGTACCAGGGCATGCTCTACACCTCGCTCGGGCCGCTGGATGTCGCGATCGGCGAGATCTTTCTCGCACTGCTTCGCGGTGCGCTTTACGCCACCGGATTCACGGCAGTAATGGGGCTGATGGGTTTGATCACAACTCCCTGGGCGCTCCTCATGGTTCCAGCGTCGGTGTTGATCGCGTTTGGATTCGCGTCCTTTGGCATGGGCATCACCAGCTACATGAAGACGTTCCAGCAGATGGACTGGATCAACTTCGTCATGCTGCCGATGTTCCTGTTCTCGGCCACGTTCTATCCGCTCAGTGTGTACCCGCAGGGCATCCAGTGGTTCATTCAGGCGCTTCCACTCTGGCACGGGGTGGAGCTGCTTCGGCAGCTCAGCGTCGGTATCTTCACTCCGGCAACGGCGATTCACGTGACCTACTATCTCGTAATGATCCTCGTCGGCATGGTGCTCACCACCACGCGACTCCGAAAACTGTTCTTGAAATAGGACAGTCGCTGTCCTGCTCTTCCTTTCCAGCCTTGCTTGAGCAGCAGATACTGGAACGATGATTGGGAAATGGCACGCAACCGTCTTCGACTGTTCAAACTCGGACCAGCTGGCGTCCTTCTACGAGGACCTGCTGGGGATGATCCGCGTCCAGCATGACGAGAACGGGTGGATCACCATCGGGGACGCCCCTGACCGCCCGGCGCTCGCCTTCCAGCCGGTTGAGGGCTACACGCCGCCCACCTGGCCGAGTCAGGACATCCCGCAGCAGGTGCACCTGGACATCCGGGTGGCTGACCTGGATGTCGCCGAGCAGAAGGTGTTGGCGCTGGGCGCTACCAGCATGGACTCGGGAACCGGGACCTTCCGCGTCTACCTCGATCCCGCAGGACACCCGTTTTGTCTCGTGTCGTGGTGAAGGTTCAAACACCCAGGAGAGGCGTCAGGCAGCTATGACGCATCACGCAGTGGTGCGCTTCCTGAGGCTTTGACGAGGGACCACAGATCGTCCATTGATATGTCGAGCTCGTCGGCCAGGGCGGCGACGATAGCGAAGGATGGGGTGGCGATGCGTCCCGTCTCGATTTTGCGCAGGGTCTCCGGCGAGATGCCGGCCGCTGCTGCCACGTGACCCAGGGTTCTGTCAGCCCGCGCCTCGCGGATCAGTTGCCCTAATGCCTGACCACGTCGGATGTCCTCGGGGTCGAGGGGAACTCTAACCATGTCTGTATAGTAATACCGGTATTGTTATACCGGAGGTTATGATGATCGAAATTCTCACACCGCGCGAGCTCGAAGCTGCCCGTCCCGCAGGACAGCTGGTGGCGCGGGTCCTGCAGGAGCTCAAGCGACGCACCCAGCCGGGTACCAACCTGTTGGAGCTTGATTCCTGGGCGCGGGCAATGATCGATGAGGCCCAGGCGCGTTCCTGCTACGTCGACTACGCACCCTCCTTCGGGCGTGGCCCCTTCGGCAAGGTCATCTGCACCTCGGTGAACGATGCGGTGCTGCATGGCCTGCCGCACGACTATGCGTTGGGGCAGGGGGACCTCCTTACCCTCGACTTCGCCGTGGAGTTGGGCGGCTGGGTGGCCGACGCGGCGGTCAGCTTCGTGGTGGGACGGCCGGTCAACGAGCAGGACCAGCACCTGATTGACACAACGACGGCGGCGCTGTTCGCCGGAATCGCAGCAGCCCAGCCGGGCAACAAGATCGGTGACATCTCCTACGCGATCGGAACTGTCCTGACCGGTGCCGGCTATGAGGTCAACACCGAGTTCGGCGGTCACGGGGTGGGTAGCACCATGCACCAGGACCCGCATATCTCGAACATCGGGCGCCCGGGCAGGGGTTTCACGTTGAGGCCGGGCATGCTTCTGGCCATCGAGCCATGGGTGATGGCCGGCACCAAAAACCTCAGAATTGACGCGGATGGCTGGACGCTTCGTAGTGCCAACGGCGGACGCACCGCACATTCAGAGCACACCCTAGCTATCACCGAGGACGGGCCGCAGATCCTGACCGCGACCGATCAGGTCTAGAACCTGATCGCAGGACGACCCCTGCTATGGACTCTCAGAGAACGAGCTGCGCGAAGATCACGTAGTTGTCGTCGAACAACCCGGTGGCCGGGTCATAACCGTCGCAGGTGATCAGGCGGAGTTCCGCGCCA
Organism: Arthrobacter sp.; assembly: GCF_031179385.1. Classification (GTDB taxonomy): domain Bacteria; phylum Actinomycetota; class Actinomycetes; order Actinomycetales; family Micrococcaceae; genus Arthrobacter_D. The sequence goes on from NZ_JAPSHV010000024.1 coordinate 7,339, forward strand.
GCCGTGTTGCCGTATACCGTTTCGGTCGGGAAATCGTCCTTCGGGTACTGCTCGCCCCGCACCATTTCAAAGGTGGCGGTCGAACCGTCAGCCCGCACAACCTCGATCAGGTCACCGGCTTTCAGGCTCCTCAGGTCCGCGAAGACTCCCGGTCCGCCGTCGGTGGCGTTGACATGGCCCAGCAGGACGGAGGGCCCACGCTCACCAGGCGTGGGGGATTGGTTGTACCAGCTTGCAGGCGCACCCGGACCATCGGGCGGCACCTCGAGGCTGCCGTTCTCCCGCAGCCCCAGCGACAGCAGGTCTGAGCCGGCACCGATCACGGGAATCGAGAAGGACACCGGTTCGGAAGCCTCAAGCACCGCGGGCAGCTCCGGAGCGGTCTCGGCGGTGGGAGTTGTCGAGGCAGCGGGGGTGGGGGAAGCAGAGGCTGGAGCCGACGCAGAAGCCGTGGGCGCCGTCGTCGTCGTGGTGGGAGCTTGGGCACTCGGGCCGGTGTCGGTGCTGCCGCAACCGGTCAGTACCAGAAGGGCGGCCGCCGCAGAAACTGCGAAGTTTCTGCGGCGGCCGGAGTTGAAGCTGATCATGAGATCAGATCAGTCCCTACTTGGTGGTTGAGCGACGGACGGCGTAGGTGCCGCCTGCAGCTGCTGCCAGGACCAGGCCGCCACCGAGGGCGATCATGCCCAGGTTGGAGCCGGTCTGCTGCTCAACACCGGTGTCGGCACCGCCCTGGGGCATGGCGCCCATCTGAGAAGCGACAAGGGTCCCACAGAGGGCCGGGGAAGTAGCACCGAGGGGCAGTGACTCCTCGAGGTCGCTCGGAGCGTTGAATGCTTCTTCACTGCTGGAAGTAGCCGGGTCCAGGCCATGGACGACCATGACGGCCGTTCCTGCCTTGAGCGCGTCCTGAGTTTCCTGGTTCATCTCGAACGTGCGCTGGATGGTGTAGTTACCGCCCTGGCCGCCGAGAGTAAGGTCAAGACCGGCGTCTGCGCTGGTGTCACCGCTTGTACCGATCGTGCTCAGGATTCCACCATAGAAGGGTGCACCTTCGGTGGTGGAGAGGATGCCGTCGCCGTTCTCGTCAGCATCCGGCGTGGGGCAAGTGCCCTGCGCTCCGCCGTGGATGTGCTGGACGTGCGGGTAGGCACCATCCATGAACTTCTCGGCAAGACCGGAGACCCGGAGGTCCACGGTGGCTTCATTGCCCTGCAGGGTGACAGTCATGGTGGCTGAGCCAGTGGTTCCACTCAGCTGACCGAGGGTCGAGGTGTATGTTCCGTCGGCACCGTCAGCCATGGCGGGAGCGCCGCCCATTGCGAGCAGGCCAACAGCCAGGGTAGGGACTGCGAAAAGAGCTTTCTTGTTCATGATTCCTCCATGGAGCGAGTGGGGCGCATACCGGAAGAGGTACGCATGACCTTAGTTCGGCGTGGTCTGAGTCACGGATGGGTGTGAGCTGAATAATTTTTTATTCCGCCCAACCCGGCACTCTCAGGGCGCCTTTTCGCCGCTGGTGGAAGAAGCCGGGACGGCCGTGCCGATTTGCGACAATAGAGGCATGCAACCACTGGGAACTTCTGGAAAGACCGCGGGTAGAGGCCTGAGCCTGCGGATGGGCGGCGTCGGAATGGCCATCATGCTGGTGGTGTTCCTGGTCGCGGTGGTATTCGCGGCCAATGAGAACGACGTCGTCGGCTGGCTCGTGGTGATCATCTCCCTGGGCTGGCTGCTCATCTTCAGCTTCGTGGTGTTCACCGTGCGTTCGGCGGCCCGAAAGGCCAGCGCCCGGATCGATGAGTTCAACAGGACCGCCGGCGGCGGCATGGCCGGCAGGGGGCCTGCCGGCGCAAGCTCCGCCATGCGTGACGAAAAGCTCGATCACAGCTTCAAAATCGTCCAGGTGCAGGCGCGGGTCATCCGCGACCACCTCGGCAAGGACCAGGGCATGGTGGACCGCGCTCTCGAAACGATCGAGATCACCTCTCACAACGCACGCAGCATGATGAAAAACAACGACGACGGCCCCGTCGAGGGCACCGTCGTCGACTAACGGCTCCGGTAAGGTTGATCGGGTGAGTTTGGCACCAACCCTGAGAAGCAGCAAGCACCCCAACGCACTCCGTATTGCCACCGTGAACGTGAACGGAATCCGCGCCGCTTACCGGAGGGGAATGGAAGAGTGGCTTGCGGACAGGGAGGTCGACATCCTCTGTCTGCAGGAAGTGCGCGCCCCTGACAAGGTCGTGCGGGAACTGCTCGGGGATTCCTGGCACATCCTGCACGCCGAAGCCGCAGCGAAGGGCCGGGCCGGGGTCGCAGTGGCATCCCGTCTGGAGCCAACCGAAACCCGTGAGCATATCGGTGATGAATACTTTGAGGCGTCCGGTCGCTGGGTGGAGGCCGATTTCGACCTGGACGGAACCAGGCTCAGCGTTGTCAGCGCCTATGTGCACTCCGGCGAGGCCGGATCACCACAGCAGGAAGACAAGTACCGCTTCCTCGATCTGATGTCGGCCCGTCTCAAGGAACTGCGTGCTACCCGTGACCACGCCCTGGTGGTTGGGGACCTGAACGTCGGCCACACCACCCGGGACATCCGGAACTGGAAGGGCAACCTGAAGAAGGCTGGGTTCCTGCCCGAGGAGCGGGCCTACTTCGATCATTTCTTCAGCGACGCCGTGGGTTGGATCGACGTACACCGCGACCTGGCGGGCGAGGTCGACGGACCGTACACGTGGTGGTCCTGGCGCGGCAAGGCATTCGATAACGACGCCGGCTGGCGGATCGATTACCACCTCGCCACCCCGGAGCTCGCTGCAGCCGCCACTTCCGCCGTTGTTGACCGTGCGCATTCCTGGGAAGCACGCTTCTCGGATCACGCTCCGCTCGTCGTCGACTACCAGCTCTTACAACCCCAGGACTGATATGACCACCTCCTCCACTCCAGCGCGGCAGCGAGTACTGTCCGGCATGCAACCCTCGGGCAGTTCCCTGCACCTTGGGAACTATCTGGGCGCCCTCCTGCAGTGGGTCCAGATGCAGGACTCCTATGACGCCATTTACTTCATCCCGGACCTGCACGCCATCACGGTTCCCCAGGATCCCGCCGAACTGGGAGAGCGGACGCGCCTGACTGCCGCCCAGTACATTGCCGGAGGGGTGGACGTGGACAAGTGCACGCTCTTCGTACAGTCCCATGTTCCGGAGCACGCGCAGCTCGCCTGGGTGCTCAACTGCATCACCGGGTTCGGTGAGGCATCGCGCATGACCCAGTTCAAGGACAAGTCGCTTAAGCAGGGTGCAGACTCCACATCGGTGGGCCTGTACACCTACCCCATCCTGCAGGCTGCGGACATCCTGCTCTATCAGCCCGAAGGCGTCCCCGTAGGAGAGGACCAGCGCCAGCACATCGAGCTGAGCAGGGATTTGGCGCAGCGGTTCAACACCCGGTTCGGTGAGACCTTCGTCGTCCCGAAACCCTTCATCCAGAAGGAATCCGCGAAGATCTACGATCTGCAGAATCCCACGGCCAAGATGTCGAAGTCAGCGAGCTCTGCGACCGGACTGATCAACATCATGGACGAGCCGAAGGTCACTGCCAAGCGCATCAAGTCCGCGGTCACGGATGACGGCTCGGAGGTGCGCTTCGACCGCGAGGAGAAGCCGGGAGTATCCAACCTGCTCTCCATCTACTCGCTGATGACAGGCAAGAACATGGACGACGTCGTCGGGCACTTTGAGGGCCGCATGTACGGCCATTTGAAGGTCGAACTGGCTGAAGTCGTCGTGGACCGCCTTGAGCCGATTCGTGCACGCACGTTGGAGTTGCTCGCGGACCCGGCAGAGCTTGACCGCCTGCTTGCGGTCGGCGCGGAGAAGGCGCGGGAGATCGCGTCCGTTACGCTGGCAGATGTGTATTCGAAAGTAGGCTTCCTTCCAGCGCGCGGACGCGGACCGGCGGGTGCCCTCTAGAATCATGAGCCATCCCCTCAGCGAAACCGAGCAGCGTCAACCGACCTATGTAGTAGGCCGGCGTGCTGTCGAGGGCAAGCTTGTAGGTGTGGTGATCCCCATCCCTGAGCCGATCGCCGGTGAGCTGGAGCGCTGGCGGGCATCCTTCGGGGACCCGATGGCCGCCCTTGTCCCGCCCCACATCACGCTGATCACCACCACTCCTGCCAGCGACTGGCCTTCGACCCTGCGCCATGTGCGGGAGGTTGCGTCCGCACAGCGTCCGTTCACGGTGACCCTGAAGAGCACGGGCACGTTCCGCCCGCTGACACCGGTGGTCTTTGTCAACGTCACCGAGGGGTTTGACGCCTGCGTCAGCCTGCACCGGCGGCTGCAGGCGGGCCCCCTCGCCCGTGAGCTGGAATTCCCCTTCCATCCACACGTCACAGTGGCCCACGATGTCAGTGAGGCGAACATGGACTCTGCGGAGATCCAGCTTGACGACTTCGAGGCGTCCTTCACCGTACGTACCATGGGACTGTACGAGCACGACGTCACAGGTGTGTGGAAACTACGGGAAGAGCTCACTTTTGGCCAGAACGCTACCGCCGGCGAAGAAGCAGGGAACTGACGTCCCGTTACCCACGGACCGGGCGCAGCTCACACTGAAAGTACTGCAGGCCCGCCGTGATCTGGGCCGCACGCGGCGGGAAAAAGGCGGGGGAGTGCCCGTCCTCCTGGCCACCTTCCAGTACCTGCTGGCCAGGCTGAACGCCTTCCGCCCCATGCGCGCTTTCCAGCTCTACATCAGCCGCCACGGCCCCCTGATGGCGGCAGGCATCGCCTACAACATGTTCTTCGCCATCGCCGCACTGCTGGTCGTGGGCTTCTCCATCGCCGGGTTGGTGATTTCCGGAGACCCGGAGCTGCAGCGGCTGATCGTACGCGCGGTCGACTCCACCACACCGGGCCTGATCGATACCGACGGCGAGGGCGGACGTTCAGGCTTCGCCACCCCCGACCAGCTGTTCGGTCTTGAGGCCGGGCTCAATCTGGCCCTGCTGATCTCGACCGTTACCCTGCTCTTCACCGCACTTGGCTGGATCGCAGGGATCAGGGAGGGGATGCGCGGCATCTTCGACGTGCCGGCCGTTCAGGCCAATCCGGTGCTCATGAAGCTCAAGGACCTCGGAATTCTGCTTGTCCTCGGGGTAGCGCTGGTGGTGACAACGGCCGTCGGACTAATTGTGAACACCGTGATCGACCTGGTTCTCCAATGGGTGGGCTTCGACAGCGCCGCGCGACCGTTGACGCAAATCGCCGGCATCATTGTCATGCTCCTGCTCGACACGCTCGTCGCGGTGATCCTCTTTCGTTCAGCGTCGGCAATAGAGATGCCCCGCCTCGTGCTGCTTCAGGCCGCGCTGATCGCCGGTGCCGGGAGTACGGTCCTGCGCACGTTCAGCACCCTCCTGCTGGCCGGCGTGGACCGCAACCCGCTTCTCGCACCCTTCGCCGTCATCCTCGGCCTGTTTGTCTGGTTCTTCCTGTTGAGCCAGGTCTACCTGCTGGCGACCGCCTGGGGAGCGATCGGGGCCGCGGACGCCAGAACGGCCGGGTCCACAGCCCGCGGCGGACGCGCACGGTCGTTGCGGCAGCGCAGCCGGGCCGCCCGCACCCCGGAGGTCTCAAGCACCTAAGGTTGCCACCGGGTGGCCGAAGCCGCCACAGCTGCACACAACGCTCAGTGAACGACGACGGCGCGTGGCCACCTTTCGGTAGCCACGCGCCGTCGTCAGTGCGAACTTGTGCTTCTGTTGGTGCTGCGCTGGAGTGCAGGCTCCTGCTAGACCTTCCGGGACAGGATGGCCTGCTTCACCTCGGCAATCGCCTGGGTGACCTGGATGCCACGCGGGCAGGCCTCAGAGCAGTTGAAGGTGGTGCGGCAGCGCCACACGCCTTCCTTGTCGTTGAGGATCTCGAGGCGCATGTCTCCGGCGTCGTCACGCGAGTCGAAGATGAAGCGGTGCGCGTTGACGATAGCGGCGGGACCGAAGTACTGGCCATCGGTCCAGAAGACCGGGCAGGACGACGTGCAGGCCGCGCACAGGATGCACTTGGTGGTGTCGTCGAAGCGCTCACGCTCTTCGGCGGACTGCAGGCGTTCACGCGTCGGCTCATGGCCCCGGTTCACCAGGAACGGCATGATCTCCCGGTAGGACTGGAAGAACGGCTCCATGTCGACAATGAGGTCCTTCTCCACCGGAAGCCCCTTGATCGGCTCCACCAGGATGGGCTTGGAGGTGTCGAGGTCCTTCAGGAGGGTCTTGCAGGCAAGCCGGTTACGGCCGTTGATGCGCATGGCATCGGAGCCGCAGACACCGTGGGCGCAGGAACGGCGGAACGAGACAGTGCCGTCGTGTTCCCACTTGACCTTGTGCAAGGCATCGAGCACACGGTCTGTGCCGTACATGGTGAGCTTCCACTCGTCCCAGTGCGCCTCGTCCGAGACCTCCGGGTTGTAGCGCCGCACCTTCAGCGTGATGTCAAAGGTGGGGATCTCACCGCCGCCCCCGACGCCTGGTGCGAGGTCGACCTTTGAAGCCGGTTCTTTTTCGACAGTTGGTGTGCTCATCAGTACTTACGCTCCATGGGCTGGTAACGGGTGAAGACTACCGGTTTGGTCTCAAGGCGCACACCGCTGGTTTCGACAGCGGAGGGGTCCTTGTAGGCCATGGAATGGGTCATGAAATTCGTGTCATCACGCTCAGGATAGTCCTCGCGGAAGTGACCACCGCGGGATTCCTTGCGGTGCAGGGCGGCCGCAGTCATCACTTTGGCCATATCCAGCAGGAAGCCGAGCTCAACGGCTTCCAGCAGGTCCAGGTTGAACCGCTTGCCCTTGTCCTGCACAGTGACCCGGGTGTAGCGCTCTTCCAGCTTGTCGATGACCTCGAGGGCCTCGAGAAGAGTCTGCTCCGTCCGGAACACCTGAACGTTGGCATCCATGATGTCCTGGAGTTCCTGACGGATCTGCGAAACCCGCTCGCCGCCTTCAGAGCTGCGCATGGTGTCCAGCAGGCGCTCAGTCTCGACCAACGGATTATCAGGGATTTCCACGAATTCGGCGGTGGCGGCGTACTCGGCCGCAGCGATACCCGCGCGCTTACCGAACACATTGATGTCCAGCAGCGAGTTGGTGCCGAGACGGTTGGAGCCGTGAACGGAAACGCAGGCAACCTCGCCGGCAGCGTAAAGACCTGGGACGACCGTGTCGTTGTCCTGCAGCACCTCAGCCTTGATGTTGGTGGGGATGCCGCCCATGGCATAGTGCGCCGTCGGGAAAACAGGGACCGGCTCGGTGTAGGGCTCCACACCAAGGTAGGTGCGCGCGAACTCCGTGATGTCCGGGAGTTTGGCATCGATGTGAGCCGGCTCCAGGTGGGTCAGGTCGAGGAGGACGTAGTCCTTGTTCGGCCCGGCTCCACGGCCCTCGCGTACCTCGTTCGCCATTGAGCGCGCAACGATGTCGCGGGGAGCGAGATCCTTGATGGTTGGCGCGTAGCGCTCCATGAAACGCTCGCCCTCCGAGTTGCGGAGGATCGCGCCTTCGCCGCGGGCAGCCTCCGAGAGGAGGATTCCGAGGCCCGCGAGGCCGGTCGGGTGGAACTGGAAGAATTCCATGTCCTCCAGGGGGATGCCCCGACGGAACGCGATGCCCATGCCGTCGCCGGTCAGGGTGTGGGCGTTCGACGTGGTTTTGAAAACCTTGCCGACGCCGCCGGACGCGAAGACAACGGACTTTGCCTGGAAGACATGCAGTTCGCCGGTGGCGAGGTCATAGGCGACGACGCCGGCGACACGCTTCTGGATCCGGGTCACGCCGTCGACGGTGACTTCCTGGTCAACCGTCAGCATGTCCAGAACGTAGTACTCGTTGAAGAACTCGACGTTGTGCTTGACGCAGTTTTGGTACAGCGTCTGGAGGATCATGTGACCCGTGCGGTCGGCGGCGTAGCAGGCGCGGCGTACCGGCGCTTTGCCGTGATCGCGGGTGTGACCTCCGAAGCGGCGCTGGTCGATGCGGCCCTCGGGCGTGCGGTTGAACGGCAGACCCATCTTCTCGAGGTCCAGCACGGCGTCGATGGCTTCCTTTGCCATGACCTCGGCGGCGTCCTGGTCAACGAGGTAGTCGCCGCCCTTGACGGTGTCGAAGGTGTGCCATTCCCAATTGTCTTCCTCGACATTGGCCAGGGCGGCGCACATGCCGCCCTGCGCCGCACCCGTGTGGGAACGGGTGGGGTAGAGCTTGGTCAGTACAGCCGTCCTTGCGCGCTGGCCGGATTCAATCGCGGCGCGCATGCCGGCGCCACCGGCGCCCACAATAACGACGTCGTACTTATGGACCTGCATACTGTGCTCTTTCTGTTGAATCTAGCGATGTAGCTAGCCGAATCTGTTGGCTGCGGGCGTAGCCGCCTGGAGTGTTAGGGCGCCGGGCAGTAATCGGCGACGTGCGGTACTCCGTTGACTACCGGGCAGGGATCAAACGTGAAGATCACGAGGGTGCCGAGTACGACGATGACAACGGTCGCCACGTAGAGGATGTTCTTGAGCCAGAACCGGGTGGAGTCCTTTTCGGCGTAGTCATTGATGATGACGCGAACGCCGTTGGTGCCGTGAAGCATGGCAAGCCAGAGCATGACGAGGTCCCAGACCTGCCACAGCGGGTCCGCCCATTTGCCTGCCACGAAGCCGAAATCGACACCTTCGATGCCGTCTCCGGCGATCATGCTGGTCCAGAGGTGCACGAAGATCAGTACAACCAGGACGATGCCGGACAGGCGCATGAACAGCCATGCGAACATTTCGAAGTTGCCCTTGGAGCCGCCGGTGCGCCGGTACTGCGGTGAGATGCGTCCCGAGCGGGGAGATTCAACGATGGGAGCAGCCATGGCTTAGTGACCTCCGAAAACGACTGAAAGATGGCGGATGGAGAAGGCGATCATGGTGACTGCCCAGAGTCCGATGACGGCCCACAGCATCTGCCGCTGGTACTTGGGGCCCTTCTTCCAGAAGTCCACCAGAACGACGCGGAGGCCGTTGAAGGCGTGGAAGACGATTGCGCCAACCAGCCCCAGCTCTCCGAGGCCCATGAGGGGGTTCTTGTAGGACTCGATGACGACGTCATATGCCTCTGGGGATACCCGTACCAGCGAGGTGTCGAGTACATGCACCAGTAGGAAAAAGAAGATCACGACGCCGGTAATACGATGCGCAACCCAGGACCACTGGCCTTCGCGGCCGCGGTAGAGGGTGCCTGCTGGTGTCTTCGACACTGAAAAACCTCCCTGTGTCGCAGAGGCGTTAGCGCGTCTTCCACGCTGGAAATTCGCCCCGCGAGAGCACTCTTTCCACAAGCCTAATCTAGGCTCCGTTGGTAGGGTGTTCAATTTAGGGCGCCCTACGTTGTGACCTTGTTAACACCGGTGCCTGTGAGAGGTGTAAAAGCCAGGTTTCACCGGTCTTTTTACGGCTCCTGTTAATGTGGGAGCGATGAGTACTCAAGAGCGTAGCCCCCTGGATCGGTTTCACGGCGTCATCCCGGCCGGCGGAACCGGTACACGACTGTGGCCGCTGTCCCGCGCGGCAGCACCGAAGTTCCTGCATGATCTCACCGGATCGGGCAGCACTCTTATCCGCGCCACCTATGAGCGGCTGCATCCGCTGAGCGACAACCGCGTCATGGTGGTCACCGGTAAGGCTCACCGCCGGGCCGTACGTGCGCAGTTGCCCGAGCTCAAGGACTCGGACCTCGTTCTGGAAAGCGAGCCGAAGGATTCGGGGGCGGCAATCGGCCTGGCCGCCGCCATCCTCTACCACCGGGACCCGGACATCATCATGGGATCGTTCGCCGCGGACCAGGTGATCGCGCCCGTCGAAGACTTCCAGGCGGCGGTCCGCGAGGCCGTTCATACGGCCGCCCAGGGGTACATCGTGACGATCGGCATCCTGCCCACGCACCCGTCCACCGGCTTCGGTTATATCCGCGCAGGGGACGCCCTGGACATCGCCTCCGCTCCCAGCGCGCATTCCGTCATCGAATTCGTCGAAAAGCCGTCGGTCGCCGTTGCCCGCGAATACATCGACAGCGGGAAGTACAGCTGGAACGCGGGCATGTTCGTCGCGCCGGTAGCGCTCATGCTCAAGCACCTCGAAGCCAACGAACCGGTCCTGTATGCGGGCCTGATGGAGATCGCTGCTGCGTGGGATACCCGCTCACGCAACGAGGTTGCCCGCAGGGTCTGGCCCACCCTGCCCAAGATCGCGATCGACTACGCAGTCGCCGAGCCGGCAGCAGCCGCCGGTGATGTCGCCATGATCCCCGGCAACTTCAGCTGGGACGACGTCGGTGACTTCGCCGCAATCGGCCGGCTGAACCCGGCGATGGAGAACAGCAATCTCAAGGTGATGGGCGAGGGAGCCCGGGTGTTCTCCGAGAACGCCTCCGGCATCGTGGTCTCCGATACCAAGCGGGTCATCGCGCTGATCGGAATTGACGACGTCGTCATTGTGGACACTCCGGACGCACTCTTGGTGACCACGAAGGAGCACGCACAGGAAGTGAAGAAGGCGGTGGAATCGCTGCGGGCCAGCGGCGATGTGGACGTCCTCTAGGGCTCGGGGAGGTCCTGCGAGTCACTCAATGACGTACGGTTCGAGCGCTCACCTGCAGGTTGGTTAGGCTTGTGTGGTGCAGAAAACTCCCACCGAAGCTCCCGTCGTCCCGCATATTGGCGTGTGGGTGGCTCCGATGCTGGACGAGCTGACGAAGTTTCGGCGCGACATCCACGCGCACCCCGAACTTTCCCACAAGGAGTACCGCACCACCGACCGGTTGGTTGAGCGGCTGGAATCAGCCGGACTGAAGCCCAAACGGCTCGAGGATACGGGCCTGTACGTGGATATCGGCGACGGTGACATCAGGATCGGCCTGAGGGCGGACATCGATGCCCTCCCGATCCTCGAAGAGACGGACCTGCCCTACGCTTCAACTGCCACGGGCATTGCGCACGCGTGCGGCCATGACATCCACACCACGGTGATGCTCGGTGTTGCGCTGGTACTGGCCAAGATCGACGCCGAGTCTCCGCTCGATGGCCGGGTGCGCGTGATCTTCCAGCCTGCCGAGGAGACCATGCCCGGCGGAGCCCTGGACGTCATTGCCCAGGGCGTGCTTTCCGATGTTCCGCGCATTCTGGCCTTGCACTGTGACCCTCGCATTGACGTCGGCCTGGTGGGGACGCGGATCGGCGCCATCACGTCCGCCTCGGACACCGTCCGGGTCGAGCTTAACGGCCGTGGGGGCCACACCTCCCGTCCGCACGTCACCGAGGACCTGGTCTTCGCGTTGGCACACATCGCGGCCAACGTTCCGGCAGTCCTGTCCCGCCGCATCGACGTGCGAAGCGCCGTGTCCGTGGTGTGGGGCCAGATGCACGCAGGGTCAGCGCCCAACGCGATTCCCGCGCACGGTTTCATGTCCGGGACCATGCGATGCCTCGATGGGGAGGCCTGGGAAGCAGCCGGCGACCTCATGGATGAGACGGTGCGCCAGCTCGCCGCCCCCTTCGGCGTGGACGTTCGGATCGAACACACCAGGGGAGTGCCTCCCGTGGTCAACACCGAGGCGGAGACAGGACTGATCGAAGCTGCAGCCCGCGCCGAGCTGGGGCCGGACGCCGTGGTCCTGACTCCTCAGTCCATGGGGGGCGAGGACTTTGCGTGGATGACCCAGAAAGTCCCCGGCGCCATGATGCGGCTTGGCACCCGCACCCCCGGCGGCGAAACCTACGATCTGCATCGCGGAGACTACCGGCCGGATGAGCAGGCCATCGGGTGCGGCATCCGGGTCATGGCCGCCGCAGCAATGCGCGCAGTACTGGGCCTCCGGCACTAAGCCCCCGGCGCCCGGGAAGTGTCGCACGCCTCGGCGCCTTCGGGGAATGCATCGCCGGATGCGGTGGTTGGCAACCTGCGTGAGTAGCTCCAACAATTTCCGCGTGCCCCTGTCCGTTCTCGATCTCGCCACGGTCGGCTCCGGCCGGACCAGCGCCGATGCGCTCGCTGACAGCGCGAGGCTGGTGGAGGCTGCGGATGCCCTGGGTTTCACCCGCTTCTGGGTGGCGGAGCACCACAACATGCCTTCGGTTGCATCGACAAGCCCCGCCGTACTGATCGCGCACCTCGCAGCGAAGACCTCTCAGATCCGCCTGGGATCCGGCGGCGTGATGCTTCCGAACCACGCACCTTTCGTGGTTGCTGAGCAGTTCGCACTGCTCGAAGCGCTGCATCCGGGCCGCATAGATCTTGGAATCGGACGTGCGCCGGGCACCGACCAGATGACCGCCATGGCGCTGCGCCGGCAGGCCGACGGTCTGGGCGTCGAAGAGTTCCCGCAGCACGTTCTCGAGGTGCTCGCCCTTCTCGGAGATAACCGGACGCCGGACCGGGCCATGCGGCTCGTCGCTACGCCGGCGCCGTCGTCCTTCCCTGACGTCTGGCTGCTCGGATCAAGCGGCTACTCAGCGCAGCTGGCCGGGATGCTCGGCCTTCGGTACAGCTACGCCCACCATTTCGGTAACGAGGATCCGGCCGCGGTCATGCGCCTTTACCGTGCCAACTTCCAGCCCTCACCGGCGCTCGAGGAACCCTACGCCATGCTGGCCACCTCGGCCCTGACCGCGGACACGGTGGAGGAGGCTGAATACCTGGCGGGACCGGCGAAGGTGATGGCACTGTCCTTGCGGTCCGGCCGTCCCGCGCCGATCGTCTCGCCCGAGGAAGCGGCTAAGCGTATGTTCAGCGACCAGGAGCAGCTGATGCTTGAGCATCTGCCCGCAATCAAGGCCGTCGGCACGCCCGATCAGGTCACCGCGCGCCTCGAAGAACTCGTGGAGCTCACCGGAGCGCAGGAGCTCATGATCACCGGCACAACGTACGACGTCGGCTCCCGCATTGATTCCCTGGCCCACCTCGCCGGCGCCTGGGGACGGTCTCAGGCGGAGGCGCAGACGGGCGCACCGGCCGGCCGGTAAGTCAACCTACCCGTTGGTAACAAAACTTGAACAATGTGGGAACGGGCGGGTGATTTGGTAGTGTGCCCGGTCACTCCGGCGCTAGAGTAAGCTTCATCATCGAGTCCCGAAACTGAGGCGGGACCGGCGCCACGAACATCAATGAAAACAGAGCTTGCAACCCCTATCAGGGAGCCGCAATTGGACACTCATTGACTTCTTGATCGTGGGCTTACTTCTTATCGGAGGAACATTGAAGAATTCACGGAGCTTGACAGGGCGCCGGACCGGCATGTCCGTTGCAGCACTGGGAGCAGCAGCCCTTCTCCTCGCCGGTTGCGGTGCGCCGCCGGCAGAGACGGAAGGCGGCGGATCCGATCCCGCTGCCGAGGCTACCGACTACGCCGGCTGCATCGTTTCCGACTCGGGCGGCTTCGACGACCAGTCGTTCAACCAGTCCAGCTACGAGGGCATCAAGGCCGCTGAAGAGTCCCTCGGCATCGAGGTCCGCCAGGCCGAGTCCCAGGCCGAGACCGACTTCACGCCGAACGTGAACTCCATGGTCAGCGCCGGCTGCGACATGATCGTTACCGTCGGGTTCCTGCTCTCCGCCACCACGGCAGAAGCCGCGGAGGCCAACCCGGAGACCAACTTCGCGATCGTGGACGACAACCAGATCGACCTTCCCAACGTCAAGCCGATCATCTACGACACGGCGCAGGCAGCCTTCATGGCCGGGTACCTGGCCGCGGGCACTTCGGAGACAGGAAAGGTCGCGACCTACGGCGGCATCCAGATCCCCACCGTGACCATCTTCATGGACGGCTTCGCAGACGGTGTCGCCTACTACAACGAGCAGAAGGACGCCGACGTCCAACTCCTCGGCTGGGACAAGGAAGCACAGACCGGCACCTTCGTCGGCGACTTCACGAACCAGGCTGCAGGCAAGACCAACACGCAGAACTTCATCAACGAGGGCGCGGACATCATCATGCCCGTGGCCGGTCCCGTGGGCCTCGGCACCATCGAGGCCGTTGGGGAAGCGAACGCAGACGGCGGCAGCAACAAAGTGATCTGGGTTGACTCGGACGGCTTCGAGACCGTCGAGACCGGAACCGAGTTCATCCTGACCTCGGTCATGAAGCTCATGGGCGATGCCGTTGAGCAGGTCATCTCTGAGGACGTCGAAGGCAACTTCAGCAACGAGCCGTACGTCGGCACGCTGGAAAACGGCGGTGTTGCACTTGCTCCGTTCCACGACCAGGAAGAGGCAGTCTCGGACGAGATGACTGCCGAACTGGAAGAGATCAAGGCAGGCATCATCTCCGGCGAGATCACCGTCGAATCTGAGGCAAGCCCCAAGTAACACCAGACTGAACACGCCGCCCGCTTCCCAGGATGGTTCCACGGTCCTGCAGGAACGGGCGGCGTGTTCGCGTTACGGTTTGAATTGACTCTGTATTAGCTGGCGGTGGGAACGGGCAGTTGAAGATTGGCCGTTCCCGCACCAGCTCCCATCAAGGACAGGTTGGTTGGGGTTGTGAAGCTCGAACTGCAGGGAATCACCAAGCGCTTTGGCTCGCTGGTTGCCAATGACAATATTGATCTGGTGGTGAACCCCGGAGAGGTGCATTGCCTCCTCGGCGAAAACGGCGCAGGCAAGTCGACGCTCATGAACGTCCTCTACGGACTGTATGAGCCCACGGACGGACAAATCCTCGTCGACGGAAAGCCCGTCACTTTCCGCGGACCCGGCGACGCGATGGCTGTGGGAATCGGCATGGTGCACCAGCACTTCATGCTCATCCCGGTCTTTACGGTTGCCGAGAACGTCGCGCTCGGCGACGAGCACACCAAGGCGGGCGGCATCCTCGACCTCGATAAGACCCGCGCGCGTATCCGCGAGATTTCCGACCGCTACGGATTCGACGTCGACCCCGACGCCCTCGTTGAAGACCTCCCCGTCGGCGTGCAGCAGCGCGTGGAAATTATCAAGGCACTGGTCCGCAAGGCGGAAGTGCTGATCCTGGACGAGCCGACCGCGGTGCTCACGCCCCAGGAAACCGATGAACTCATCCAGATCATCGAGGAGCTCAAAGCCGGCGGTACAGCGATCGTCTTCATCTCGCACAAACTGCGGGAAGTGAAGGCAGTGTCCGACGTGATTACCGTGATTCGGCGGGGCGCCGTCGTCGGAACTGTTGAGCCCAGTGCCAGCACCAGTGACCTCGCTTCCATGATGGTCGGGCGTCAGGTGAGCCTTAGCCTCAACAAGGCGCCGGCAACCCCGGGCGACACCACTTTCGTCGTTCGGAACCTCACCGTCCCGGGATCGGGCGGGCAGAACCTGCTGGACAACGTCAGCTTCGAGATCGCGAAAGGCGAGATCCTCGCAGTCGCCGGCGTGCAGGGCAACGGGCAGACCGAACTCACCGAGGCGATCCTTGGGCTGCACCCGCACGCATCCGGGTCCGTGCAATTGAAGGGCAAGGAACTGCTGGGGATGAAGGTCAAGGACATCATCCGCGAAGGCGTTGGATTCGTCCCGGAAGACCGCAAGATCGACGGCCTCGTGGGGAGCTTCTCCATTGCGGAGAACATGATCCTCAACTGGTACAACGAGCCCCCCTTCGCGAAGGGGTTCGCCATGAAGCCGTCCGTGGTTCTCAAGAACGCGCAGGAAAAAGTCGCCGAGTTCGATGTGCGGACGCAGAGTGCCGAGGCACCGGTCAGCACGCTGTCCGGCGGTAACCAGCAGAAGGTGGTCCTGGCCCGGGAACTCTCGCGGCCACTGAACCTCTTCATTGCATCCCAGCCCACACGCGGCGTGGACGTCGGGTCAATCGAGTTCCTCCACAAGCGGATCGTTGCAGAGCGCGATGCCGGGACGCCCGTCATGATCGTGTCCACCGAACTCGATGAAATCAGTGAACTTGCGGATCGCATTGCGGTGCTGCATGGAGGAGAACTCATGGGCGTGGTGCCAGGCGATACGTCGCGCGACGTGCTCGGTCTCATGATGGCCGGTATGACGGCAGAGGAAGCACTGCGGCAGGACGCCTCCGCGGTGGAAGAGCGAAACCGGGCAGCCGGCGGGCACCGGGCTGCAGGAGCGCACCGGGTTACCGGAGAGGAAGACCGATGAGCGTCAATAGACCCAACGCCGGCTCCGCGTCGGAAGAGACCGCCGCGCCGCCGCCCGTTCCCGGAACAGGTGATACGACGCCGGCACCGGATCAGGAGGACCACGGCAGGGGCATCCTCAAGAGCATCGCCACGGGTTCCTCGCTGGTGGCAATTCTCGCCGTCGTCCTGTCGATCATTCTTGGCGGCCTCCTGATCGCACTCACTGACGAGGACGTCGCGGCTGCATCGACCTATTTCTTCAGCCGGCCGGGTGACACGCTCTTGGCCGCCTGGGAAGCAGCCAGCGGAGCGTACGCCGCTCTCTTCCAGGGTGCTGTGTTCAATCCGGGCGCTGACTCCCTCGGGCTGATGTTCCGCCCGCTGACCGAAACGTTGACAGTCGCCACACCCCTGATCCTTGCGGGCCTCGGCGTGGCGGTGGCGTTCCGCGCCGGGCTGTTCAACATCGGCGCGCAGGGCCAGATCATCCTCGGAGCCATGTTTGCAGGATGGATCGGCTTCTCCTGGCACCTGCCGTTCGGCCTTCACCTTCTGTTCGTGGTACTCGCCGGGTTTGTGGGCGGTGCGCTGTGGGGTGTCATTCCCGGTCTTCTCAAGGCACGTACCGGTGCCCACGAGGTCATCGTGACCATCATGCTGAATTACATCGCGATCTACCTGGTCGGGTTCCTCCTCACCACGCCGTCGTTCCAGAACCCGGGATCGTCGAACCCGATCAGCCCCCGCCTGGACGACACCGCGGTGTTCCCCCAGATCCTCGGCCCCCAGTTCCGCCTGCACCTAGGCTTCCTCGTGGCGATTGCGGCAACGTACGGCGTCTGGTGGCTGCTCAACCGGTCGACGGTCGGCTTCGAACTTCGCGCTGTCGGCGCCAACCCGTTCGCGGCACGCACCGCGGGAATCAGCGTGACCAAGGGATACGTCGTCGTCATGATGCTGGCGGGCGGCCTCGCCGGTCTCGCCGGCGTGGCGCAGGTGGCGGGTACCGAACGGGTGCTGACCAGCGGCATCGCCGCCAGCTTCGGGTTCGACGCCATCACTGTCGCGCTGCTGGGCCGGTCCCACCCGTGGGGCGTCTTCTTCGCCGGAGTCCTGTTCGGGGCATTCCGTGCGGGCGGCGTCCAGATGCAGACCCTGACGGGCACGCCCATCGACATCGTGCTGGTAGTCCAGTCACTGATTGTTCTCTTCATCGCCGCTCCGCCGCTGGTCAAGGCGATCTTCCGGATCGACCAGAAGAAGACGGCCAAGGCGCGCAAGGGCAGCAAGAATCAGCTGGTATCCGGAGGTGCAGCATGAGCATCGCAGCAACCGTTACTGATCCGGGCGTAGCCGGACCCTCTACCCGGAACTGGAAGGCACCGATCGGATTCGGTGTCGGTGCGCTGATCGCCCTGTTCGTCTTCGCGATCGGCGGTCCGGCGGCCACCGCGGTCTTCCGGGTGTCGGATGACTCAGACCGCTTCCGCCTCGCGGATATCGCGCTGCCCGCGAACGTCGTTGGCTGGGTTGTGGCAGTCGCGCTCATCGCGATTGCGGTCTATGCCTTCCTGCAGGTGCGCGGCGGCCGGGGAATCAACCGCTGGGCGGGCATCGCGTACGCGGTCCTCTTCGTGGTCGGCTTCCTCACCTGGGTGGTTGGCATTGCCGACCGGCCCTCCATCTCGCTGGCCGGCCTCGTCGCAGGCTCAGTGACCCTCGCGATTCCGCTGATCTTCGGGTCGCTCTCGGGCGTATTGTGCGAGCGTGTCGGCGTCGTGAACATCGCGATCGAGGGACAGCTTCTCTCCGGAGCCTTCGCCGCCGCCGTCGCTGCCTCCGTGTCAGGCAACGCCTACGTCGGCCTGATCGCGGCGGCGTTCGCCGGCGTGCTGGTATCGCTCGTTCTGGCGATCTTCAGCATCAAGTATCTGGTCAACCAGATCATCGTCGGTGTTGTGCTCAACGTGCTGGTATCCGGACTGACCGGGTTCCTGGCGTCCACGCTGCTCAGCCGCGACTCCGCTACGTTCAACTCGCCGCCGGGTCTTCCGGAGGTCCGCATTCCTCTCCTTGCGGACATCCCGATCATCGGCCCCATCCTTTTTCAGCAGAGCATCGTCGGCTACTTCATGTACGCAGCGGTGATCGTCATCTGGATAGGGCTCTACCGGACCAAGTGGGGTCTGCGCGTGCGAGCTGTCGGTGAGCATCCGCAGGCCGCGGACACCATGGGCATCAAGGTGAACGCAACACGGTTCTGGAACGTGCTCCTGGGCGGCGCGGTCGCCGGTTTCGGCGGCGCGTTCTTCACGCTCGTGTCTGTCAGCTCCTTCACCCGGGACATGACTGCAGGGCAGGGCTACATCGCACTTGCCGCTCTCATCTTCGGACGCTGGAATCCGATCGGCGCGTTCTTTGCGGCACTGCTCTTCGGCTTCGCGACCAACCTGCGCTTTGTCCTGTCGATCATCGGCACGGACGTTCCGAGCCAATTCCTCGCCATGCTGCCGTACATCGTGACGATCCTGGCCGTCGCTGGCCTCGTGGGACGATCCCGACCGCCCGCAGCCGGCGGCATCCCTTACGTCAAGGAGTAGCCCGTGAGTGCACGTGATGAAAGCCCGACGACGACGGACGCTACCGCCCCGATGACGCCACCGGAAGCGGACCTCCCCTGGGAGGAGTTGGCAGAGGCGGCAACGGCGGCCATGCGCAACGCGTACGTCCCCTACTCCTCCTTCCCGGTGGGAGCCGCTGCCCTGACCGACGATGGGCGGATCGTCTCGGGCTGCAATGTTGAGAACGCATCCTACGGACTCACCCTGTGCGCCGAGTGCTCCCTGGTGAGCCAACTCCAGATGACCGGCGGCGGCAGGCTGGTTGCTTTCAGCTGCGTGGACGGTAACGGCAATGCCTTGATGCCGTGCGGGCGCTGCAGGCAGCTGCTGTACGAATTTCGTGCACCGGGAATGCTGCTGATGACAGTAAGCGGTATCAAGACCATGGACGAGGTGCTGCCGGACGCGTTCGGCCCCCAGCACCTCGCAGACACGGGCACCTCAAGCGCCGGCAACACAGAGTCAGGAAACACCACATGAGCGAGCAGTTCGATGCCGTTGACATCATCCGCATCAAGCGCGACCGGGGCACGCTGAGCCCGGCGCAGATCGACTGGACCATCGACGCGTACACCCGCGGCGCAATCGCGGATGAGCAGATGGCGGCCCTCAACATGGCAATCCTGCTGAACGGGATGGACCGTACGGAGATTTCCCGGTGGACGGCAGCCATGATTGCCAGCGGCGAGCGGATGAATTTCTCTTCGCTCGGAAAACCGACCAGCGACAAGCACTCGACCGGGGGAGTGGGTGACAAGATCACGCTCCCGCTGGCGCCGCTCGTTGCGGTCTTCGGTGTTGCCGTGCCGCAACTCTCCGGTCGCGGCCTTGGCCACACCGGTGGCACCCTGGATAAGCTCGAATCCATTCCCGGCTGGCGGGCCCAGCTCTCGAACGACGAGATGATGGCCCAGCTGGCCGACGTCGGTGCCGTCATCTGCGCGGCGGGCGCCGGACTGGCCCCGGCGGACAAGAAGCTCTACGCCCTGCGGGATGTGACGGGAACCGTTGAAGCCATTCCGCTGATCGCCTCCTCGATCATGAGCAAGAAGATCGCCGAGGGAACCGGCTCCCTCGTCCTCGATGTAAAGGTCGGCAGCGGAGCGTTCATGAAGGACCAGACGCAGGCGCGGGAACTGGCCGAGACCATGGTGGCGCTCGGCACGGATGCTGGAGTCAAAACCGTCGCCCTGTTGACCAACATGTCGACTCCGCTCGGCTTGACGGCGGGTAACGCCATCGAGGTCGAGGAGTCCGTCGAGGTGCTGGCCGGCGGGGGACCCCAGGACGTCGTCGAGCTGACCGTGCGCCTCGCCGAGGAGATGCTCGCTGCGGCAGGTGTGAACGATGCTGACCCGGCCCGGGCTCTCAGGGACGGGCGCGCCATGGACGTCTGGAACCGCATGATCGAGGCCCAGGGTGGAGACCCCCGCGCGGCCCTTCCGGTAGCGAAGGAATCCGAGACGGTCTATGCGCCGGCCGACGGCGTGCTCGTAGAGCTTGACGCACTGGCCGTCGGTGTAGCCGCCTGGCGCCTGGGTGCCGGACGAGCACGCAAGGAGGACGCGGTGCAGGCCGGGGCCGGTGTCCGCCTTCATGCGAAGCCGGGAGCCTCGGTTCGTGCAGGTGAGCCGCTGATGACACTGCTGACTGATACCCCCGAGAAGTTCGACCGCGCGCGTGAAGCATTGGAAGCCGCCGTCGTCATTGCTCCGGAGGGTTCACGTCCGGCGCAGGAGCTCATCATCGACCGCATCGCCTGACCCTGTCAGGGATCGCCCCTAGTCCCGGGGGCGGAGGAGGCGGCAGGGAAGATCAGCCCTTCGGTCGACGCGATGGGAACGGTCCAAACCATAACCTTGGAAAAAGGTTGAATCAGGGGTGCGCCGGGGTCATAACCCATGGACCCCTTTCATCCGCTGCTGGCATGGTTTAAGGAGTTCCAGACCACGTCAGGCGGCGGCCTCCGGAGCCATCCGCACAATCCAAGGAGCGCAGGTAGTGGACGCCATAAGTGCTGTCACGAATGGGCTGAGCGATTTCATCCTCAGCACCGCAGAGCAGCCGTGGGTCTACCTGCTGGTCTTCGTCTGCTGCACGGTTGACGGGTTCTTCCCGCCCTTCCCCAGTGAGTCGGTGGTGGTGGGGCTGGCCTCGCTCGTGATTACCGAGGGTGTGCCGAACGCCTGGCTTCTGATCCTGGTTTCTTCGCTCGGTGCTTTTGTCGGCGACAACGTGGCCTACCTCATGGGGCGGGGAGTCGGGACGCACCGGTTCCGCTGGATGCGCCGCCCGCGCTCGCAGAAGGCGTTTGAATGGGCCGGTTACGAGCTCGAGAAGCGCGCGGCGTCACTCATCCTTGTTGCGCGATTCGTTCCCTTCGGACGGGTGGCGGTCAACCTCACCGCCGGTGCAACCGGCTACTCGCGACGCCGGTTCGTTGCACTGACTGCTATCTCGGCTATCGCGTGGGGCACCTATTCGGTCGGGATCGGCGCGCTCGCCGGAGCCTGGTTTGAGGACAACCATCTGCTCGGTGTTACCGTCGCCATCGCCGTCGCGGTGGTCCTGGGGTTCATCGTGGACCGTGTCATCAGCGCAGTCCGGGGATCGACCCCCACCCGGCCGGGCCCGGCCCCCCTGCAGTGTGAAGCATCGACGCTGGAGAGCGTTGCCGCGCCTGCGGAAGCGCCTTTGGCCTCGCGTAGTCTTGGCCTGTGACTGAACCTATGACTTCCCTTGCTACCGACATCACCTTCGACATCCGCGAGCTGCCGAAAGTCTCGCTGCACGATCACCTCGACGGCGGCCTGCGCCCGGCGACGATCATCGAACTGGCGCAAGCAGTAGGCCATGATCTGCCGTCGACCGATCCGGTTGCGCTCGGCCAGTGGTTCCGCGATTCGGCGGATTCCGGTTCGCTGGTGCGCTACCTGGAGACTTTCGACCACACCATAGCGGTCATGCAGACCCATGAAGCCCTGGTGCGGGTAGCGAAGGAGTTCGTTGAGGATCTTGCCGACGACGGCGTGGTCTACGGCGAGGTGCGCTGGGCACCCGAGCAGCACCTGGCCAAGGGCCTGTCGCTGGATGAGGCCGTCGAGGCAGTCCAGGAAGGTCTCGACGCCGGCGTCGAAGCCGTCGCCGCAGGCGGCCGGACCATTCAGGTCGGTCAGCTCATCACCGCCATGAGGCACGCTGACCGCGGCCAGGAGATCGCCGAGCTGGCCGTCCGTCACCGCGACCGCGGTGCCGTGGGCTTCGACATCGCCGGCGCCGAAGACGGCTTCCCGCCCGCACGGTTCGCTGATGCCTTCACCTACCTGGCCCAGCACCAGTTCCCCGCGACGGTGCACGCGGGCGAGGCAGCCGGCGTCGACAGTATTGTCGATGCACTCGTGAACGGCCGTGCCCAGCGGTTGGGCCACGGCGTACGCATTGCTGAGGACATCACCGTCGATTTCGACGACAACGGCACGGATTCTCCGGTCGGAATGGCCACACTCGGTCAGGTCGCCGCCTGGGTACGCGACCGGGGCATCGCCCTGGAAATCTGCCCGTCGTCGAACCTGCAGACAGGAGCCATCGAATCGTTCGGCAAGGACATTGCCAGCCACCCGATCGACCTGCTGTACCAGCTCGGATTCAACGTCACCATCAACACGGACAACCGGCTCATGGGCGGCGTCACCCTCACTGATGAATTCGAACTCCTCGTGGAGACCTTCGACTATGACCTCGATGACCTGCTTGAGTTCACGCTCAACGCAGTAGAGGCCTCCTTCCTGCCGCTCGACAGCCGCACCGCACTCGCTGAGCTCATTGCGCAGGGGTACGACGGCGCCGGCGGAGCATGACGGAAAGAGCATGGCAGGCAGGCGCTTCCCTCGAGCGACTGCTCGACGTGATCGGGCAACTGCGTGAGCACTGCCCCTGGATGGGCGCGCTGACGCATGAGTCCCTCGCGGAGTATCTCGTCGAGGA
>NZ_JAPSHV010000109.1 GCF_031179385.1 Arthrobacter sp.
GCCAATCCGGTGGGGTGCCGGGCCAACTCGGCCCGGCACCCCACCGGCAACACAACGAAAAGGGAAAGGGGAGTCCTTCGAGACTCGCCTGAAGGAGTAGCCATGTCTGGAAATCCTGACGCCCACGTTGACCGTACATACAACCAGATCGTGAACGCGCGTCGGTCATCGCGGCGGAATCATCCCGCGGCAAGCGGAAAGTCACATGACGAGAGCACTCATAGGCTCGACCTGAAGTGCTTAGCTCGGCCGAGCCGTGCCGCCAACCCATTGGGCGAGGATTTCGACTACGCCAAGGAGTTTCTCTCCCTAGACCTCAAGGACCTGGCACGCGACGTGGACGAGGTGTTGACGACCTCGCAGGACTGGTGGCCCGCCGACTTCGGACATTACGGACCGCTTGTGCTAAGGATGGCCTGGCACAGTGCTGGCACCTACCGCGTCGGTGACGGTCGGGGAGGTGCCAGCGCGGGAATGCAGCGCTTCGCCCCGTTGAACGGCTGGCCTGATAACCGCAACCTGGACAAGGCGCGTCGACTCCTGTGGCCGGTGAAGAAGAAGTACGGTCACAAGATATCCTGGGCCGATCTGATGATCTTCGCGGGTAACCGTGCGCTGGAATCGATGGGCTTCAAGACATTCGGGTTTGGTGGCGGCCGGGAGGAGGTATGGGAGGCCGACGAGACCTACTGGGGGCCAGAAGACAGGTGGCTCACCGACGAGCGTCACAGCGGCATCCGAGATCTGGACGAGCCCCTTGCAGCTAGCGAAATGGGACTGATCTACGTCGATCCGCAAGGTCCAGCCACCGTACCGGATCCGATAGCCTCCGCACGCGACATTCGTCAGACCTTCCATCGCATGGGGTTAAACGACGAAGAGACCGTCGCGCTGATTGCGGGCGGGCACACGTTCGGCAAGACCCACGGAGCGGCCGACCCCGGCACCTGCCTCGGTCCCGAACCCGACACTGCACCGCTTGAGCAACAAGGACTGGGCTGGACGAGCCGCTACGGAACGGGCAAAGGTGCAGACACCGTCACCAGTGGGCTCGAAGGGACCTGGACCCCCACCCCGACCAGATGGGACAACAGTTTCCTAGAGACATTGTTCGCCTACGAGTGGGAGGTGACGCTCAGCCCCGCCGGGCAATGGCAATGGATCCCGAGCAACGGTGCCGGTGCCGGCACCGTCCCGGACGCCCATGACCCGTCCAAGACGCATGTCCCCACGGTACTTACCACGGACCTCGCATTGCTGGAGGATCCGATATACGAAGCGATCGCGCGGCAATTCCTAGAGAATCCAGACCAGTTGGCGGATGCATTCGCACGGGCCTGGTTTAAACTCACGCACATCGACATGGGCCCAACCCAGCGCTACCTGGGGCCACTCGTCCCATCCGAACGACTGATTTGGCAGGACCCGCTGCCCGAGGTCGATCACGAGCTCGTCGATTCTGAGGATATCGCGGCGTTCAAGAGCCAACTGCTCGAGTCGGGCCTGTCGGTGCGGCAACTGGTCTTCACGGCGTGGGCTTCGGCTTCCACGTTCCGAAACAGCGACAAGCGCGGTGGGGCGAATGGTGCCCGCATCCGTCTCGAACCGCAGCGAAGCTGGGATGTCAACGAGCCTGAAACGCTGGTTACAGTGCTGGGCACACTTGAGCAGATCCGCAAGCAATTCAACGATTCGCAGCGTGGCGGCAAGAAGATCTCGCTTGCCGACCTGATCGTGCTTGGCGGGTGCGCTGCTGTCGAACATGCTGCCGCCAGGGCCGGTCACGAGATCGAGGTCCCGTTCCGTCCGGGACGCACAGATGCGACACAGGAGTGGACCGACCCAGAACAGTTTGCCGTGCTCGAGCCGAAAGCGGACGCATTCCGCAGCTACCTCGGCAAGGGCAACCGACTGCCGTCGGAAGTTCTGCTCATCGAGCGTGCGGACCAACTGACCCTGACTGCTCCCGAGATGACCGTTTTGCTAGGCGGCCTGCGTATGCTCGGCGCCAATCACAGCCAATCCCCCCTGGGCGTGCTCACCTCGAGACCGGGCTCGCTGACCAACGACTTCTTCGCCAACCTGCTCGACATGGACACCGTGTGGACGCCGAAGCCAGACGATGCCATGGTGGAGGCGATCTACGAGGGCCGCGACCGGCACACTGACGAGATTAAATGGGTAGCAAGTCGCACCGACCTCATTTTTGCGAACAATTCAGAGCTGCGTGCGCTGTCGGAGGTCTACGCGAGCCAGCACGCCGAAAAGAAGTTCATACGCGACTTCGTGTCCGCATGGCACAAGGTCATGGATCTTGACCGGTTCGACCGGTAACAATCCATTTGCCAGATGATGATGCGTGTTAGTTGGCAACGCAGCCGACTAAACCTTCACACATGCTGCTGACTGGACCTCTAGCGCTCCTTGGGTATCAGGACTTTTGACGTATGTCTTAAGTTTTTGATGCTCCTATCTTTGTCAAGACGGTTTTCTGGCTCTTGATTGAGCCACTTACCGTAGGTCGCAACGCATTTACGATCGCGGCATTTGTGTGCTCGGTGCGTGAATGGCTGTCGGCCAGGTGTCCGATGCTCGGGCTGCCTGAACCTGTGTCAGACCCAGAAGCAGGGCGGGTGCTGCGCAGATCATCGGTCGCGGGCGCCGGTCGCTGGTTGTGCAGGACTCGGTGGATCACCCCTGGCCATCTCCAGCAGATGGGGTACTTGCACGGCGACAACGAGCCCGAGCTCGGCGTCGATCTGATCGATTTCGTCGCTGAGATAACTGTGCCGGGCACCCATGCGCTTGAATGTGAGGGCAGTGGCGGTGATGGGATCGGCGTCGTCGCCGGACGGGCGGGAGTCAGCCAGCGCCCGAGCCCGCGCTTCGCTTCCCAGCCCGCGGTATTGGCGCGAATGGCGTCCGGTGCCGCGGTAAGCATGGCGTGGCGCTGACCTGGGCCAGCACCTCGGTCCGGCCTTCACGACACTGCTGCGAGCGGTGCGCAGCACGCGCAGGGCTTCAATGAACCCGTCGCGGGCGTAGGGGACCTAGCGCCGCGGTCGGCCTGAACGACGTCGGCTGCCTGTAGGCGTCAATCGGGTCGGACTTGCCGTGCAGCCGGCGGTGCGCCCGGGCTGGGGCCTGTTGACCTACCTGACCCCGGGACTGGTGGTCATGAAGGATCTGCTCCTCTGGCACTCGTGAACGCCGGCGGACGTGCTTGGCTGCCAGAACACAGAGGTCGTGGATGAGCTGTTGCGCCTCGCGTTCAGGGGCTCGTGTGAGCAGGAATCGAGAGATTGGAACAGGTGTCCTCAAGCACCGACATTGCCTCCCGAACGACATCCGTCGAGGGGAAGAACGGCCGGTTCACGCCGGCCATCTCTTCCATGACGCGGACCACCTGGCAGCTGTAGCCGAACTCATTGTCGTACCAGACGTAGAGTATTAGGTTCTTGTCTGTGGAAACGGTGGCGATACCGTCCACGATGCCGGTACGACGGGAGCCCACGAAGTCTGTGGAGACCACCTCGGGTGAGTCAATGTAGTCGATCTGTTTGCGCAGGTCCGAGTGCAGGGACATTTCACGAAGGTAGCCATTCACCTCGTCCTTGGTAGTTCTATTTTCGAGGTTGAGGTTGAGGATGGCCAGAGAAACGTCAGGGGTTGGGACCCGGATGGCGCTGCCCGTGAGCTTGCCTAGCAGTTCGGGCAGAGCCTTGGCCACAGCCTTCGCGGCACCGGTTTCGGTGATTACCATGTTCAGCGCGGCGGAGCGGCCGCGCCGGGAACCCTCGTGGAAATTGTCAATCAAGTTCTGGTCATTGGTGAACGAGTGGACGGTTTCCACGTGGCCGTGGATCACGCCGAACCTGTCATTTATGGCCTTCAATACAGGAGTGATGGCGTTCGTGGTGCATGATGCCGCGGACACGATCTGGTCCGTTTCCTTGATGGTGCCGTGGTTGATGCCGTGGACGATGTTCTTCAGCGATCCCTTGCCCGGAGCGGTCAGCAGTACCCGTGCAACACCCTTGCTCTGCAGGTGCTGGGACAGTCCTTCAGCGTCACGCCAGCGGCCGGTGTTGTCCACGACTAGGGCGTTGGTTATGCCGTAGGCGGTGTAATCAATGGTGGCAGGATTGTCCGAGTAGATTACCTGCACTTGGACCCCGTTGGCTGTGATGGTGTTGGCATCCTCGTTGATCCGGATGGTGCCCTCGAAGGAACCGTGAATCGAGTCACGGCGCAGCAGGCTGGCACGTTTGGAAAGGTCGTTGTCAGACCCGCGGCGGACCACAATGGCGCGCAGGCGCAGGCCATGGCCACCACCGGCCCTTTCAATCAGCAGGCGCGCCAGCAGCCGACCGATCCGGCCGAAGCCGTAGAGCACGACGTCGGTGCTGGTACGGTCGTCGCCGCCGTGCTTGCCCACGATCCCGGCGAGCTCGGCACGAAGGAATTCCTCCAGGGTGGCACCGACGCCCTCTTCCTTGAACTTCTGGTTCAATCGCGCGATGTCGATCGCGGCCGAGCCGAGCTGCAGCTTCGCCAAAGTGTTCAACAACGGGGAAGTCTCCTCCAGGAGCAGTTCTTCCTTACTTACCCGGCGCGCAAAACGGTGCGCCTTGAGAATGTCCACAGTGGACTTGTTGATCAAACTCCGGCCATGAATGCTGGTCACCACGTTGTTTTCGCGATACAGCCGGCCGATCACCGGAACCATAGCCTCGGCGAGGGCCTCCCGGCCCATCCATGTTTCGAGACAAGCATCTGGGGTTTGTCGCATCGGACTGCCTTTCCAAAAAGTGGTGAGTCTGGCATCCATCCTCCTGTCATTCGTGGGTAGGGAAAACGCTAATTCGGGATGGTTTAAACCACCCGTTTGGATAGGCAGCGGCGCCACATGCCAGAGGCCAGGGGGGACAACAAGTCCCCTACACCTTTGGCTCTGGCCGTCGACCGCAACAAGGACGTGGCAAGTGTCCAGATCCACGATCCGGTAGTTCTGCGCCATGTGTGAGAGCCTATGTCGGCTGGAGGCAAGATGGCCGTGTTAGATCACAGCGCAGTGCCCGCCAGCGTTGCGGTAACGGCAGAACGTCAACGATCATCGGCATAAGGGGTCGGACGGCGGCGTATCGCTTCACCGGCTCCCGACTGCCCCTGGTCCGCGTCATTCCCTGCGTCGGGGGCTACCCCGTCAACCGTCGCCACAGCTGCCATGGGCCGCACCCACGATATGGCCGCCAGCAACCGGGTACATGCCTCAGCCGCCCAGCGCGCTCTCGAACTCGGCGCACGCCAGCATTACCTTTGCCGCGCCAGCTAGCGCCACTGACGCCTACGCCAGCTGAGGCAAGGACCGAATCCAATTTTTGACCGACGCACGTACGGCGGGCCGATGAGATTAGCGCCATCCGAAGCGAAAAAATCAAGGGCATTATCTCGCAAAGATCAACGCCGCTGGTACCCAGACCGGCGATCTCCACGGCACGTTCCAAGGACCGGACCACCTTTCATCGCCGCCCACCCGCTGTTATGCGCCGCTGTCGAACCGGCCGTGGCGCACACAACGGGTGCAGGCAGGCGTGCCTACGCCAGCGCTCCCATCGGGTCCCACGCCGGCAGCACTGTGGGTTCGGCGTCCAGCGCCTGCCGCAGCTCCGGGGAGAGGCGCCCCTTGTTGACCACGACCTCGAAGACGTACTCGTCGAACCAGTTGTCGGCCATGGTGAAGAACCCCTGATCGCCGGCTTCCTCGCCCCAGCTGTTCTCCACCCGCCAGCGGCGCGTTTCGCCGTCGAGCACGTCAACGCCGGTCAGGAGCATAGCGTGGGTCATGGCCGATTCGCCAAAGCGGACACGCGACTCCTTATCCATGGCCAGTTCGGCATCATAGAGCCCTGCGTAGTCGTACAGGCGGGCATCCCAGATGCCGTCCTTGCGGACCATCTGTGGGCCCGTATCGCAGCCGAACCAGACCGGCTCGCCATCCAGAATGGCATCCTTGGCCAACCGCTTGGCCAGGCCAATGTCCACGTTGAGATAAAGCACCGGTTCCGCGTCGACCACATTGCCCAGGTGCTCAACGGTCAAGGTGGTTCCCTTCGGGTGCTCCGTCCTGGGGTCGTCGACCAGGCAGACATAGTCATCGAGGTTGATGGTGGTGTACTTGGCCAGGAACTGTTGCGGGGTCATCATGCCCTCGCGGTGGAAGGACTTCGCATCATCGGTGTATTGCCAATCAAAGGCCAGCGGCGGGGTGCCCAGGTGGAGTGTGAGAATCCGGTGGACCTCAGCGATGATCCGGGCCTTCGCCTGTTCCTGCCCTGCTGTGTCACCGTCATGGCGGAGCTGGCGCAGCTCCTGCGCCCCACGGCGCAGGAGGGAACGCAGGACGCGGTTCATCCGGCTTGTGTTGGACGAGGACTCGGTTTCCGGCATGGCAGATTTTGGCACGGCCCCGTACTTACGGAAGATGTTCACCGCCATGTTCCACTGGCCGCCGTCGCCCAGGACACTCTGCAGCAGGAACTGCACCAGGCGGTCGTCCTCGCCGCGTTCAGTGGTTTCCAGGATGGACTCCAGGAAGTAGTTAGCGCGCTCCAGCTTGTCGAAATACATTGCGTAGTTCTGGGAAAACTCAAACTCCTTCATACCCAAGGTCTGCTTGGCGCCGACGCGAAGCAGGTTCAGGGCTGCGAAGAGCCAGCAGCGGCCAGACTTCTTTTGGTTGGTCACCTTCCAGTCGTCGATGCGATGCGAGACGGGGGTGGACAGGGCCGTTGCCAACTGGTGGTCGATCGCGAGGTCGTCGACGCTGATGCGCACAATGGCATTCTGCTTCTGCTTCAGTGCAGGGTCCGCCGCGAAGGACTCGTGCAGGGCCGTGAGATGCCCGGCGGTCAGGGACGCGACGGTGAGGTCCATTGAAGTAGTCATGCCTTACGTTCTATCCCGATTCCGGTACTGCTGCAATCATTACGGTGATGCGCACCACACGCGTGCCGCACGCCCGCGCCGTTGTCGCCGAGGTGTTGGCCACCGCGAAGGCCCAGCGCTGGGACCCACAGAAGTCATTCGCTCCCTTGCACCAGCTCCAACATCCGCCCCTCCGGCTTCTCCCTCCAGCACACCAAAGCACGCGGACGTGCATGCGAGAGTTCGCCTGCGCTTTCAAATGAGGCCAGCTTTCCATTACGCCAGCACCCTTCATGAGTCCGTCTTTTTCTTGCCAAATTCGTTGTCACTCAATACAGTCTGTTACCTGTGTGATCTGTATTACTCCAGGGAATCGCGTTCGTTGGATGCATCGCGGGAGCACCAGTGCGCCGCCCGGCTCATGCATCGACTATGGAAGTAATCTGGACCGGCGATGCCCGCCCACGACTGCCGTTTGGCTGTCGTGGTAGACCGTGCGATTTCATGAATAGCCCTAAGGCGGTTTCGAATGCCAAGTGACCAGCGACTCCAGCCAGCATCCCGCGATTTGACCAGGTCCGACGTCTACGGCGCGTGGGAACGTTTCGTACAGGGCGATGACGATCTCTACGGCGTGCGACCAGAAGTGGCGATCTCATGGCAGCGATCCCGGGATCAGTACCGCGTCGACCCGTTTCTGTCCGAGGTACCTAACGCGGCGGTCTCACAGGTCGCGCACTCCCTCGACCAAGATGTTGTCTTCACGGAGCTGGGTTTTTGTGCTGCCACCATGGCACACGAGGTGTCCAACGCCGGAGGAGTTGTAACCATCGCCGACGCTAGCGGCAGGATCCTGACCTCCTGGGGCGACAAGAGTACCCGTTCAATCGCCAGCGCGGGCGGCCTCGCGCCATGGTTCTCTTGGTCCGAGGGTTCAGTGGGCACGAACAGCATGGGCACCGCTCTCGAAAACCGGCGCGCGGTGATGATCAGGCAATCGGAACACTGGTTGCAGTCCTTCCACGACTGGTCTTGCGGGGCCGTCGCAGTGCGGGACGTGGTGAGCAAGGAGCCGCTCGCCGTCTTGAATATCTCGTGTTGGCGCGGTGACCTACCGCCATCCGCGGGGAAATGGCTGGAGAGTGCCGCCACCCACACCCAGAACAGTTTGCGCAGGCGTGCCCACGACAGCGGCAGTGAACTCCTCGCCGCCTACGCCCATGCCCGGGGACGAACGAACGAGCCACTCGTCGCCGTGGACACGGCAGGTGCAGTAGTGATTGCCGACGACACGGCGAGCGTCATCCTCGGCGTACCCGCCAACACCCCCGCAGTTGACCCTGTGGTGCGCTGGACTCCGCAGCTCCCGCCACTCATCCACGCCGCTCGCTATGCCACCAAACGGGCGAGCTCAGACCCGGGATGGACCGGCTCGACTCAGATCTTCACCCCACTCGCTGACGAACCATCATCGATCGGAATTCGCCCAGTCTTCCTTCACCAGAATCTGATCGGACACCTCATCTCTTTCGGTGCCTTCGCTGGCGAGCAGTTCCCGCAGGCAGAAGCGGGCGGGGTCTTGCTGGGGCAATCCCGTCGAATAGTCGCCCTCCGCGAGGAGAACCTGATGGTGCTGCTGGGAACGTCAGAGGTCACAATGGCCAAAGCGGACGGCAACGAAGTGTGGCTGCACACGGATGAAGGCAGGCTACGGGCTGCCTTATCTGGCCTAGACAAACTTGAGAACGACTTGGTCGACACCGGTAGTTTCCTGCGAGTACACCGTCAGTATCTCGTCAACCTCAGCCGGATTCGAGAGATCGAACGTCGAGAAAAGGGCGAACTGGTTCTGGTCATGGACAATCCCGAGCGCACTATGGTTCCGGTGTCCCGGCGGAACACTCGCGCGGTACGTCATGC
>NZ_JAPSHV010000110.1 GCF_031179385.1 Arthrobacter sp.
AGGCACCGACGCGCAGTGGTGTTGCACAGTGCGTCCCGTAACTCGGGAAGGAGCAGGTGGGGAAGGACCGAGGTGTACCAGGAACCCGGTCCGAGGATCACCCAATCCGCGAGTTCTATGGCATTGAGTGCGTCGACGCACGCCGGGGCATCTTCGGGGAGAAGACGTACCTTGCTCACATTGCCGGCGCTTCCCGCCACGGCGAGTTGCGCCTGCCCCGAAACCTTCCGGAGCCGAAGGCTGCCGTCGACCTCAGTCAGTACGTCGCCCTCGATGGTCAGCGGCACGCTGGCCATGGGCAGCACCCGCCCCCGCGCACCCAGGAGCGCCCCTGCCCACTGCAGTCCCGCGACAGGGTCGCCCAACAACTCCCAGAGAGTCACGATGAGGAGATTGCCGAGGGCGTGGTTGTCGAGAGATCCCTCCACTCCGTCCCGGGATGCGAACCTGTGCTGCATAACATCGCGCCAGGTCCTCCCCCAGTCCGTGTCATCACACAGCGCCGCAAGAGCCATCCGGAGGTCTCCCGGCGGGAGGACGCCGAGTTCATGCCGCAACCGTCCGGAGGAACCGCCGTCGTCGGCTACGGTGACCACGGCCGTGAGTTCGGAGGTGAGCAGGCGCAGTGCCGAGAGCGAGGCTGACAGACCATGCCCCCCACCAAGAGCCACCACCGATGGAGCATTGTCCTGCGATCCGGTACCGGCCCGGCCGGTCGAAGTGGCTGGAATCAGGGGCAGTGATCCGGTGAGGACCGCCACTATTCGCGCCCGAGGTCACGGTGATGAGCGGTCACCTGCAGACGGGGCAGCTGGGCTAGGCGCTGTGCGATCTCCTCGGTCACCGCAACCGAGCGGTGCTTCCCGCCGGTACAGCCCACAGCGATAGTGGCGTAGTGCTTGTTCTCACGGCGATAGCCCTCAAGCACCGGCTCCAGTGCATGGACATACCTGTCGATGAAATCGGAGGCGCCGTTTGCACCCAGCACGTAGTCCCGTACAGGCTCGTCCATGCCGGTCTGCGGTCGGAGCACCGGCACCCAGTGCGGGTTGGGGATGAAGCGGACGTCAGCGACGAAGTTCGCGTCAACGGGCAATCCGTACTTGAAGCCGAAGCTCATGACGTTCAGCCGCAGGACGATCGGCCCCGACTCCGAGAACAACTCGGTGATGGTGGTCGCGAGGGCGTGCACATTCAGCTGAGTGGTGTCCACTACGACGTCGGACGCATGCTTCAGTTCCTTAAGCACCTCCCGCTCAGCGGAGATACCGTCCAGGATGCGTCCGTCTCCCTGAAGCGGGTGCGGGCGGCGTCCCTGCTCGAACCGCCGTACAAGGGTGTTGTCCGCCGCGTCAAGGAACAGGACCCGGTAGGTGATGCCCGCGGCCCTCAGTGCGGCCAGCGAACCCTGCACGTTCTGGAATAGTTCCTTGCTTCGTACATCGATCACTACGGCCAGCTTCGGGATCGATTCAGGAGTCCGCGAAACAATCTCCGTGAGGGTGCCGAGCATCTGCGGGGGAAGGTTCTCCACGACGTACCAGCCGTGATCCTCCAGCGCGTTCGCCGCCGTGCTTCGGCCGGCCCCCGACATGCCCGTGACGACGAGCAACTCGGATTCGGCAGGTTTGACCGGCGTCAGACCGTCAGTCTCGTTCATGTGTTCGTTGTCCGTCCCACCGTTGCACGCAAATGTAAGCCGGCTGGGCGCCGGCAGCCACGTCTACCCTAGCTAAGAATCCACTATTTCGCCGGTCATCATGTTCACGGCGGGGGCAGCAGCGTCGCCGGTTGCATCTCCGCCGTCCTCGGCAAGTTGGCGCCTGATCGTAGCGGCCAGCGCCGGTCCCACCCCCTGCACTTCCTGCAGCTCCTCGACGCTTGCCGCCTTCAGTTTACGAACGGATCCGAAGTGCTTGAGCAGGGATCGCCGCTTCGCCGGACCAAGGCCCGGAACGCCGTCCAGTACTGACACGGTCATGGACTTCCCCCGCTTCTGCCGGTGGTAGGCCAGGGCAAACCGGTGGGCCTCGTCGCGGATACGCTGCAGAAGGAACAGCCCCTCAGAGGCGCGGGGAAGAATGATTGGAAAG
This sequence comes from Arthrobacter sp., assembly GCF_031179385.1. Classification (GTDB taxonomy): domain Bacteria; phylum Actinomycetota; class Actinomycetes; order Actinomycetales; family Micrococcaceae; genus Arthrobacter_D. The sequence goes on from NZ_JAPSHV010000110.1 coordinate 2,094, forward strand.
TCTCCCTCCGGGAGCCACACCTCCTCAAGGCGCTTGGCGAGTCCGATCACAAAGACATCGTCGATACCGAGGTCTTCCAGCGCGCGCGCAGCCGCGCGGACCTGGGGCTGACCGCCGTCGACCACCACGAGGTTCGGCGGGTAGGCGAACTTCTGGCGCGACGGCGCTTTCGCCTCCTCCGGAAGGGAGCCGGCGCCGTCGTCGGTACCGGGCAGGGAGTCGAGCGGATTGCGCTCCGCCAGGTAGTTGCGGAAGCGCCGGGAGATCACGTCATACATCGAGGACGTGTCGTCCCGTGCGGCATCTCCGGTGATGGAAAACCTGCGGTAGTCGGATTTACGTGGAAGGCCGTCCTCGACCACCACCATGGAGGCAACCACGTTGGTGCCCTGCACGTGGGAGATGTCGAAGCACTCGATGCGCATCAGCGGCATGGGCAGGTCCAGCGCTTCCTGGAGTTCCTGCAGTGCTGCGGATCGGGTGGTGATGTCTCCCGCCCGGCGGCTCTTGTGGAGCCTGAGGGAATCAGCAGCGTTCTGGGCGACCGTCCCGAGCAATGTCGCCTTATCCCCCCGCTGCGGGACGCGGATGTCCACGCGGGCTCCCCGCAACCCGTACAGCCACTCGCGCATCTGCTCTTCGTTGCTCGGCATCTCGGGCACGAGGACTTCTCGGGGAATGCGGTTGTTACTGCTGCTCCCCTCGCCGTAAACCTGCTGCAGGAGATGCTCCACCAGGTCGGCGGTAGTCATGTCCTCGACCTTCTCGACAACCCACCCCCGCTGCCCGCGAATCCTGCCCCCGCGAACATGGAACACCTGCGCTGCCGCTTCAAGTTCATCTTCCGCAAGGGCAAACACGTCGGCGTCGGTATCCTCGCTGAGCACCACGGTGTTCCGTTCAAAAACGCGCTTGAGGGCGGCGATGTCGTCGCGGACGCGCGCTGCCGACTCATAGTCCAGTTCAGCGACGGCTGCCGACATCTTCTGCTCCAGCTCGCGGATGAAGCGGTTGGCCTGGCCGGACATGAAATCGCAGAACTGTACAGCCAGTTCGCGGTGTTCTTCAGGCGACACGCGTCCGATGCAGGGCGCTGAGCACTTGTCGATGTACCCGAGCAGGCAAGGACGGCCGGAACGCTCGGCGCGCTTGAAAACGCCGGAACTGCAGGTTCGGACGGGAAAGACGCGCAGCAGGGTGTCTACAGTCTCCCGAATGGCCTTCGCCGGATAGAAGGGCCCGAAGTAGCGGGTATCCTTCCGGCGGTCCCCGCGCATCACCTGCACCCGTGGGTATTTTTCCCCCAGCGTTACTGCGAGGTATGGGTATGACTTGTCGTCGCGGAACATGACGTTGAACCGCGGATTGAATTCCTTGATCCAGGTGTACTCCAGCTGGAGCGCCTCAAGTTCACTGCCGACGACGGTCCACTCAACACTTGCCGCCGTGTGCACCATGGCGCGGGTGCGCGGCATCAGTCCCTGAGGATTGGCGAAGTAGGAGTTAAGCCGGGAGCGAAGGTTCTTTGCCTTACCGACGTAGACAACCCGCCGATGCTGGTCCCGGAACCGATAAACCCCCGGATCCTGTGGGATCTCGCCGGTTTTCGGGCGGTATGTTGCTGGATCTGCCACCCAAATATCCTACCGGCGCGCTGCTTGCGGGGTGGCGCCGACGCTGTTGGTGCAGACGCACCCGGTTATTCGGAAGGGCCCTTGTTGTACCCGGCTGCCCTGTGCTGCCCTGTCAAGGCGGCGATAGCGTCCATCACCGCGTCTGTCGCCTGCCGTCGCGCGGGTAGCGAGTGATCGGGTCCGGTTCGCTCGAAATACAGCGGCTCACCGATCTTCATCGTGAAGTGCTGCGGCCGGATCCACCGGGCACCCGCGGGTTGCAGGCGCTCAGTGCCCAGAAGGCCGACCGGAACGACCGGGGCGCCCGTCGTCAGGGCGAGCCACCCCACGCCCGTCCGGCCCCGGTACAGCAACCCGTCACGGGAGCGCGTCCCTTCCGGGTAGATGCCGACCCCGTCTCCATGCTCAAGCATGGTGAGCAGTGTCTTCAGCGCCTGCACGCTTGCGGCCTGCTGACCGCGCTGTACCGGGATGGAGCCGACGCCCTCGAAAAAGGATCGCATCAAAGCCCCCTTTATTCCTGTGCCGGTGAAGTACTCGGCCTTGGCGAAGAAGGCTACGGGCCGAGGCATGAGTGCCTGAACCAGAACGCTGTCGAGAAAGGAGAGATGATTGGCCGCAACAATGAAGCCACCCGTTGCCGGTACGTTCTCCAGGCCAAGGACCGTGGGGCGGCAGAGACCTGCGATCAGACCGCGGGTGCTGCTGCGGGTGAGGTCATAGACGCCCATGGGCCACCACCTGCGAGGGTTCGGCGTATGCGAGCACCCGTTCCACAAGTTCTGCGGACGAACTTACGACGGCGGCCGCGCCGGCCTGCGTGAACTCGTCCATACTGCCGAATCCCCACTGCACGGCAATGCATTCCAAGCCGTTCGCGGCTGCACCCTCGATGTCGTGAAGCCGGTCCCCGATCATCAGCGCGTGGTCGAAGTTACCCTGGTGCTCAGCGAGAGCCGCTGCGATGATTGTCCGCTTGCCGTCCAGCAGCGCAGCGGCTTGTTCATCATTGGGCGCCCCGTGGATGGACTCGAACAGGGGCGTCATCCCTTGTATTTCGAGAAGCTCACGCGCCAGCCGCTCCGGCTTCTGGGTAGCTACCCCGACACGGTGGCCCCGGTCCCGGAGCATCCGGACGGCCTCGACGATGCCTGGATAGGGGCTGCTTTCCGCCATACCGTGCATGCGGTACCCGGCACGGTACAGGGCGATGACCTCCGCCACGCGATCCTCCGGCACGCCGGCGATGTCCACGAGTGACCGCACCAGCGCAGGCCCGACCATACGCCGCATGTCGTCAGCACCCGGCACAGGCAGCCCGAGCGATCGCAGCGCCGCAGCGATCCCGCCTGTGATTGCTCCTTCCGGGTTCACCAGCGTTCCATCCAGGTCGAACAGGATGAGCAGCCGCGTATTCTTCACCGAGCAAGTTTCCCATAGTGCGACGCCGTGCCGGAAATGGCATGCCGGCGTCGGAATATTAGGACGCCGGGTCGAGTACCTCCGCCAGGAACTGGCCGGTGTGGCTTCCTTCGGTGAGCGCGATCTGCTCGGGGGTTCCGGTGGCGATGATCTCGCCGCCGCCCGAACCGCCATCCGGGCCGAGGTCGATGACCCAGTCCGCGCTTTTGATGACGTCGAGGTTGTGCTCGATGGTGATCACGGTGTTTCCCTTGTCCACGAGCCCCTGAAGAACCTGCAACAGCTTGCGGATGTCCTCGAAATGCAGACCGGTGGTCGGCTCATCGAGCACGTAGATGCTGCGTCCATTCGAACGCTTCTGCAGTTCACTGGCCAGCTTGACGCGCTGTGCCTCACCGCCCGAGAGGGTGGTGGCGGGTTGCCCGAGCCGCACGTAACCCAGGCCTACATCCACGAGGGTGGTCAGGTGCCGTGCGATCGGTGTGAAAGCAGCGAAGAACTCCGCGGCTTCCTCGATGGGCATGTCCAGAACATCGGCGATGGTCTTGCCCTTGTAGTGAACCTCGAGGGTTTCCCGGTTATAGCGCGCACCGTGGCAGACCTCGCACGGCACGTAGACATCGGGGAGGAAGTTCATCTCGATCTTCAGGGTGCCGTCACCCGAGCAGGCCTCGCAGCGTCCGCCCTTGACGTTGAAGGAGAACCTTCCCGGCAGGTAGCCGCGGACCTTCGCTTCGGTGGTTTCGGCGAAGAGCTTTCGGATGTTGTCGAACACCCCGGTGTAGGTTGCCGGGTTGGATCGCGGCGTCCTGCCGATCGGCCCCTGGTCGACGTGGATGACCTTGTCGAGGTGCTGGAGGCCGTCGATTCGGCGGTGCCGACCGGCGACCTGCTTGGCGCCGTTGAGCTTGTTCGCGAGGACCTTGTACAGGATCTCATTGACCAGGGTGGACTTGCCCGATCCGCTGACCCCCGTGACGGCAGTGAGCACGCCCAGCGGGAAGGTGGCGTCGACGCCCTTCAGATTGTGCTCACGAGCGCCGACGACCTTGAGCTGCCGGGAACGGTCGATCTTTCGACGCTTCGCCGGAGGCTCGATCTTCCGCCTCCCCGAGAGGTAATCGCCCGTTATGGACCGCTCGTTGCGCAGCAGGTCCTCCAAGGAACCCGAGTGGACTACCTCGCCGCCGTGCTCACCGGCGCCCGGGCCGATGTCCACGATCCAGTCCGCTTCGTTGATGGTGTCTTCATCGTGCTCAACGACGATCAGTGTGTTTCCGAGGTTCCTCAGCCGCGTGAGGGTCTCGATGAGACGGCGGTTGTCGCGCTGGTGCAAGCCGATGGAGGGTTCGTCGAGTACATACAGCACGCCAACCAGGCCGGAGCCGATCTGGGTGGCCAGGCGGATACGCTGCGCCTCACCGCCGGACAGCGTACCTGCCGCCCGTTCGAGATTGAGGTATTCGAGACCGACATCCAGCAGGAAACGAAGGCGGGCCTGGATCTCCTTCAAAACCTGGGAGGCAATCTGCGCCTCGCGGCCCGTCAGGACGAGGTTGTTCAGGAAGTCGCTGCATTCGCGCATCGGCAGGGCCGCGACCTCGGCGATCGAACGGCCGTTGATGAGCACCGACAGGGAAGCGGGATTGAGCCTGGCTCCACCGCATTCGGGGCAGGGAACCTGCCGCATGTATTCCTCATAGCGGTCCCTCGCGTAGTCGGACTCCGTCTCGAGGTGCTTGCGGTGAATGTACTGGACCGCTCCCTCAAATCCGGTGCTGTACTTCCGTTCACGTCCGAATCGGTTGCGGTACTGCACAACGACCTTGTGGTCCTTGCCGTACAGGGCGGCATCCCGGGCGTGCGCGGGCAGCTTCTTCCAGGCGGTATCCATGGAGAAATCGAGCTCCTTGGAGAGCCCTTCGAGGAGGCGTGTCCAATATTCGAGGGTGGCGGCGCCGAGTGCCCAGGGGGCGATTGCGCCTTCGCGGAGCGAAAGGTCAGGGTTGGGTACGACGAGTTCCTCATCGACTTCAAGCTTGGTGCCGATACCGGTGCAGGCCGGGCACGCACCGAAAGGGTTGTTGAAGGAGAACGACCGGGGCTCGATCTCATCCAGCGCAAGCGGGTGCTCGTTGGGACATGCCAGGTTCTCGGAGAATGCGCGCAGCCGATGCGGATCGTCGGCCTCGAGGTCGACGAAGTCTGCCAGCACCCGCCCCTCGGCGAGCTTGAGCGCCGTCTCGATGGAATCGGTGAGCCGCTGCCGTACACCCGGTTTGACGACCAGGCGGTCCACGACGACCTCGATGGTGTGCTTGAACTGCTTGCCCAACTTCGGTGGATCGGTGAGCTGGATAAGGTCACCGTCCACGCGTGCCCGGGAGTATCCCTTTGCCGACAGGTCCTGGAAGAGATCGACGAATTCACCCTTGCGGCCGCGCACGACGGGCGCGAGTATCTGGAACCTTGTGCCTTCAGCGAGCTCCATGAGCTGGTCGACGATTTGCTGTGGAGTTTGCTTGGTGACCGCTTCACCGCACTGCGGACAGTGGGGCCGACCCACGCGTGCCCACAGCAACCGCATGTAGTCGTAGATTTCGGTGATGGTTCCCACGGTGGACCGCGGGTTCTTGCTGGTCGATTTCTGGTCGATGGAGACCGCAGGAGACAAACCCTCAATGAAGTCGACGTCGGGCTTGTCCACCTGTCCGAGGAACTGGCGTGCGTAAGCAGAGAGGGATTCGACGTAGCGGCGCTGCCCCTCCGCGAAGATGGTGTCGAAAGCGAGGGAGGATTTACCGGAGCCGGAGAGACCGGTGAAGACGATCATCGCGTCCCGGGGCAGGTCCAGATCGACGTTGCGCAGGTTGTGTTCCCGTGCACCCTTGACCACAAGCCGCGAGAGATCCTGGGGCATTTTGTCGGGGTGGGCGAAAGCGGAATCCACGGAGGTTGCTATAGACACCATTTCACTTTAGAGGAAACAGTGTTCGAAGACATATTCGAACGTCGATTTTTCCGGGTATTCGCGGCGTGTCGCCTCGTATGTTCACCGACGGCGCAGAGCCGCCCGCAAATACGAAACTGCTTCCTCCTCGGTCAGGCCGTTCGCCTTGATAAGCCGTGCATACTCGGCCGCACCTTCTGCTGCCTTGCGCCGCGCCTCGTCCCCCGCCGCCGCGACCACAGTCCCCGCCCGCGAACGTGTGACGACAATATGCGCCTGCTCCAGTTCCCGGTAAGCCCGGGCGACCGTATTGACTGCAACACCGAGATGGCCCGCGAGCGTGCGGACCGGTGGCAGCCGGGTACCCACCGGCAGGGAGCCGTCATTGGCGGCGTCCAGTATCTGCACGCGCAACTGTTCGTACGGGGGCACTGAGCTGTTGGGATCGATCCGCAGCCACGCCGATACATCAGAATTCACGGTGCGCGCTCCTGGACGACAGTGGGAAAGGTGCTCACATTGTGCCACGCGGTGTCATGCATCACCATCAGTATTAGAGTTGCCCGCATGCATGATCTTGCCGATGTGACCATCAGGAGCATCTCTGTCAGCGAGATGGACAACAACGT
>NZ_JAPSHV010000224.1 GCF_031179385.1 Arthrobacter sp.
CGAGATCGCCGTCGAGCACGTCGTTCTGGTTGAGGTAGCCCACGGTGACGTCGCGGCGCTTGGTGACGCGGCCGTCGTCGGGCGTGGTGCGCTGGGCGAGCAGGCGCATCAGGGTCGACTTGCCGTCACCGTTCCGGCCGACCATGCCGATCCGGTCGCCCTCCTCCAGTCCGAGGGTGACGCCGTCCAGGACAGTCCGGGTGGCGAAGGTGACGCTGATGTTCTCAGCACCGAGCAGGTGGGCCAACGTGAATACTGCTTTCGTTGATGGGGTGTTTGTTTCGAGGAAGGGGCTGTTACGCGAAGTAGTCGCTGACAATCCTTGCACCATGGGCGGGACCGTGCACCAGTTCGGTGGCCAGCCCGGCCGTGGACAGCAGCGCATCGATCGTTGCTGCGTGCTCCTCGGACTCAGCGAGGAACGCCACCGTGGGACCCGAGCCCGAGACGATGCCTGCGAGCGCGCCGGCGTCCTTGCCCGCGCCGAGCACGTCTTTCAGTTCAGGCGCCAATTCCAGGGCCGCGGCCTGCAGGTCGTTGTGGAGCAGTTCAGCGAGCGCGCGCGCATCCCCCGAGCGCATGGCGCTGAGAATATGCGGGTCAATCTCGGGGATCTCCGGGGTTTCCTCGCCATTGGCAAGGCGCAGGTCGTCCAGCGTCCGGTATACGGCAGGCGTGGATAACCCGAAAGCAGAGGGCACCAGGACCCAGTGCAGCGGTGTCTTCGAGATTGCCGGCGTGAGCTGCTCCCCCACCCCCACCCCGACGGCGGTGCCGCCGATGAGTGCGAACGGTACGTCGGCGCCAAGGTCGACGGCGATCTTCGCGAGCTCGTCGCGGGAGAAGCCGCTGTTCCAGAGCGCGTCGCACGCCAGGAGGGCCGCTGCGGCGTCGGCGGACCCGCCGCCCATGCCGCCGGCGATCGGTACGCGTTTGGTGATGTTGAGATGCACGCCGGTGGAGTTCTCGCTCAGGTCGGCCAGCAGTGCCGCCGCGCGGGCGGCGAGGTTGCTGGCGTCGAGCGGGATTTCCTCCATGGGGAGGTTCAGGCTTCCCTGGCCGTCGACCGTGACGGTGATGGCGCCGTCGTCCGTTGCTGTCGCCGTAACTTCCTCATAGAGGGAGACGGCAAGGTAAACGCTGGCCACGCTGTGGTAACCGTCCTCACGGGGTGTTCCCACCCGGAAGGAGACGTTGATCTTGCCCGGCGCCTTCACCCGAACGGCGCGGGGGCCTGTTGTACGCATCCCTGCCGTTCTCCCAGCCACCATGGTGTCCAACTTAGATCACGTCAGGGCTGAGGAGAAACTTGAGTACGGGTGGTTGCGCTGCGGTGTGGTGCTTACTGGACTCGACGGTTGTCGACCGTTACTTCAACAGGGATGGGCTGCAGACGCTGCGCGCTGGCCTTGCGGTCAAGGACCACCTTGGCGGCCGCCGCAAGAAGTACGACGGGCAGCGTGAGAATGGCCATGCCAATTAAAAGGTCGACGAGTTCCAAATCGATTGCACCAAGCTTTCGTTTCTACGGACGCCTCATCCTTTTACAACGTAAGCGTTCGGGTACCGGTTCCCAAAATCGACTCGCTTCACTGACGCGCCTACCGCTGAATTCGGGCTGCTCGCGGTCAGGGGTTGGGTGACACTCGCAGCGAGAGGAAACGCTTGCTTTGCTCAGCGGCCCACTGCCCGCGGTCCGGAGCGACGGTCATCAGCCCGTACTCTGCGCCGGCCAACTCTGGGCCAATGTAGATGTCGAACGTGTACGAGCCGTCAGGACCCGCATACACCGTTGACTGGTCGAGTAGCTGCTGATCCGTATGGGGCGCGCCCAGGATGACCTCGATCCGCTCCCCCGGGGCGTAGCCGGAGCCGCTGATAGTGAGCGTTCCGGGCACGATGTTGATGGCCGGTCCGGGCCAACCCGGCTGCGGGTGGGCAACGCTCCCGCCGCCTGTGCCGGGGCCCTGCTGCGGGCTGTTGGGGAACGGGTTCGGCTCACCGTG
>NZ_JAPSHV010000025.1 GCF_031179385.1 Arthrobacter sp.
AGTATGGTGCCGACAGCCGCACGAATGGGGGATGCGTGCGGGTGCCGGCACTTGCGCACCGGTTTGGGGGAAACCGGAGCATAACAACTGTACTAATATTCGGCCGTCAATGGAAGTGGGCTTACTGTCCCGCCTCAGCGAGGATGAGCTCGAGGTTTCGCGCATCATGGGCGAAGCGGCCCAGGAAGAGGCCGTCCACCTCGGGCTGGAGTCGCGGTAGCAGACCCGGACCGGCGCTTCCGCCGTAGATGACGGTGATCCCTTCGGGCAGCTCCGCCTTCATCCGGGCCACCACTCCCCGCACGTGTTCGGCACCGGCCGGCTCGGCTGCACCGATGGCCCACACCGGTTCGTAGGCGAGGACGGGAACCGGACCGGTGGCGCTGACGCCCGCCGTTGCAACCTGCTCAAGGCAGAACTGCGCGGCATCCTCCATGGACGTCCGCTCGAGCTCGCCGACGCACAACAGCGGCGTGATGCCGTTCCGCTGCGCCGCTGCCACCTTCGCGGCGGTCACGCCGTCATCCTCACCAAAGTACCGGCGTCGTTCTGCGTGTCCGAGCTCGACGAGCTCCACACCCATCTCGGCGAGGAAAGCCGGGCTGACCTCACCGGTCAGGGCGCCGGAGTCCTGGTCGCTGGCGTTCTGCGCCCCGACCTTCACGGGAGTACCCCGCGTCAGCCGGAGCGCAGTTTCAAGCACGGGGAACGACGGCGCCACGAACAGTTCCACCCGCCCGTCCTGTACCGCGGGGCTCGCCTGGGCAATGCGCACCACCTCTCCAAGCCAGGCACAGGACGCGGCGTAGCCGAGGTACATCTTGGTACTGATGCCGATAGTGACCGGCCGTCCGGACCGCGCCGACAGATCCTCAGACAAGGGTTCAGACAAGGGTCTTCGACGCCCGTAAACGCGAACCGATCGCCGCTGCCAGCTCGAACGCGTGCTCAGTCGCTCCGAGGTTCGCGATGTTCTTCCCCACGATGTCGAATGCGGTGCCGTGCGCCGGCGTCGCAATCACAATCGGCAGGCCGCCCTGGATGGTGACGCCGCGGTCGAAGCCAATGAGCTTCATCGCGATCTGGCCCTGGTCGTGGTACATGGTGACGACGCCGTCGAAGTCGCCCCGCTTGGCCGCAAGGAACACGGTGTCGGACGGGAACGGGCCCTGGGCGTTGATTCCCTCCGCTACCGCGTCGGCGATACCCGGAGCGATCTGGTCAATCTCTTCCCGGCCGAAGTTGCCGTTCTCACCGGCGTGCGGGTTCAGCGCGCAGACTGCCACCCGTGGGGATTCGAGGCCGGAGTCGGACAGAACGCCGTGCAACAGGCGGATGGCGGCAGTGACGTTCTCCGGGGTGATGCGCTCGGCTACCTCGCTGATCGGGATATGCGAGGTAACCCGGGCGGTCCACAGCCCGGGAAGGACATTGAGTTCGCTGGTGGTGCCGGTGTAGTTGAGCTCCTTGGCGAACCAGCGCAGTTCGTCCTCTTCATTCATGCCGCCCAGCTTGAGGCTGGTCTTGTTCAGCGGCGTGAAGAGGATGGCCTCCACCTTGCCCTCGTTGGCGAGTGCGACGGCGCGGCGCAGCTGATGCATGGTGCGCTCCCCTGCCGCCTGGGACACCTCGCGGACCGTGATGGGCTCGGCGGGAGCCGAGTTGTCATCGAGCAGCACGGCGAACCCGGGAGCGGGCTCATCAGCAAGGGGTACGGTGACGCCGGCTGCTGCGGCTGCAGCTTCAACCTCGGCACGATCAGCCAGCACGTAGACCTCAGCGACCTGCGTGGTCTCGGGCTTTGCGAGCAGCTTGACGGCCAGTTCCGGGCCGACGCCGGCCGGATCACCGAGGGTCAGGGCAATACGGGGGCGGTTCTGAACTTCTGCAGTCATGGGGATCAGTCTTTCTCGTAGGAGCAGATGGCGTCGACCTTGCCGGCTGACGCGGACTGGGGATCAAACGTATAGCCAACCCATTCGCGGGCGAGCCTGCGGGCAAGCTCGAGCCCGATGACCCGTTGGCCCATGGTGAGGATCTGCGCGTTGTTACTCAGCACCAGGCGCTCGACGGAGAAGCTGTCGTGCGCAGTGCCGGCACGTACGCCCTTGACCTTGTTGGCGGCAATAGCGACGCCCAGTCCGGTGCCGCAGATCAACAGGGCGCGGTCAGCGTCGCCCGACTGGATCTTGCGTGCGGCGTCGACGGCAATGTGCGGGTAATCGGTATTTTCACTTCCGGTGATACCGACGTCGATCACCTCACCGACCCGCTCGTCTGCCTGGAGATCCGCCTTGAGGGCGTCCTTGTATTCGAGTCCGGCGCTGTCGCATCCGACGACGATCCGTAGTTTCTCGCTCATGAGAGTACGTCTTCCTTCCTTGCAGAATCCTTATGTGCTGCCCCGACCGTGGCCACCACCATCGCGAGGGACACGGCCCCCGCATCCGGATGCCCGAGGCTCTTTTCAGCAAGAGGCCGTGCCCTGCCCATTCGGGGGCGGAGATTGGCTGTCTCCGCTGCCGCTGCTTCGGCGCGGGAAGCCGCGGTATCCCAGGCCTGGCCAAGGTCGGTGCCGGCGTCGACCGCGTTCCGCAGGGTTTCGGCGAAGGGAATGAGCGCGTCGAGCATGGTCTTGTCGCCCAGTTGAGCCTTCCCGAGCGAAACCATCGCCTCGAGCGCGGCATCAACCGCGGCAGCGACTGCCTGCGGAGTGAGGGATTCCTCGTCCTGCAGCACCCGTCCGACTGCCGTGATGGCCGCACCCCAGAGGGCTCCGGACGTGCCGCCTGCTTTCTCGGCCCAGGCGGCACCGGCTTCGCGGAGCAGCCTGCCCACGCCGTGCCCGGCATCCTGCGAGACCGCTGCGGCAGCCGCCGCTCCCTCAGCCCCGCGTGCCATGCCGATGCCATGGTCTCCGTCACCGGCGATGGCGTCCAACCGCCCGAGGTCGTGCTCGGCTTCGGTGAGCATGGTGCTGACCAGCCCGAGCAGGCGCGCGGCAGCCGGCGCCGCCTCGTGCTGCCACTGCCCCTCGTCGGAGAAGAGCTCCTCCTCGTCGAGATTCGCGACGTCGTTGGTGTCCAGTTCCGCGCTGATGGCACCCTTGCGGTAGGCGGGCGTATTGGCCGGAGCGGCCCACCAGCGTTCCAGTTCGTCGTCGAGCCAGAAGAAGGTCAGCGAGAGGCCGGACATGTCCAGGCTCGTGACGAGCTCTCCACACTCCGGTTCGACGATGGTGAGCCCTTCGCGCTCCAGCAAGCTGGAGACTTTCCCGAAGAGAACGAACAGCTCCTCGTACTTGACCGTCCCCAGACCGTTCAGGATGATGCTCAGGCGGGTGCCGGCGTCGTGCGGCTTGTCCGCCAGCAGACGGGTGACCAGCAGCTCGGCGAGTTCATCCGCCGTCGGCAGTTCCGCCTCGGAAATGCCGGGTTCGCCGTGGATGCCCAGCCCAATGGACATGGTTCCTTCAGCCACGGTGAAGAGCGGCTCATCCGCACCTGGCAAAGTGCAGCCCGCGAACGCAACGCCCAGCGAACGGGTTCGGGCGTTGGTCCGCTGTGCAAGTTCCTCGACCTCATCCAGGGTGAGTCCTGCCTCAGCGGCCGCTCCGGCGACCTTGAAGACCGTGAGATCACCGGCAATACCGCGCCGCTTCGTCATCTCATCCTGCGGTGCGCTCGCGATGTCATCGGTCACGACGACGGTGCGCACATCGATCCCCTCGGACCGAAGCTGCTCCTGGGCGAGGCCGAAGTGCAGCACGTCGCCCGCATAGTTGCCGTAACTCAGGAGGACGCCGCCGCCGCGGTGAGTGGCGCGGGATACCCGGCGGATCTGCGACGCCGAGGGAGAGGCAAAGATGTTTCCGCACACTGAGCCGCTGGCCAGGCCGGGACCTACCAAGCCGGCGAATGCGGGATAGTGGCCGGATCCGCCGCCCACGACGAGCGATACCTGTCCATCCTTCATGGCCGTGGCGCGGACAACTCCGCCGTCAACACGCCGGACGTACTGGCGGTTCGCCGCAACGAAGCCGGTGAGCATGTCCTCGGCGAAGGTTGCTGCGTCTGAACGTAACGCGGTCATGATGCGACCTCCTGGATAGTGCGCTTGGATCGGTCCGGGGCGGTGGCTGGTGTGCGAACCTCCGGGAGCAGGCTCTGCAGGTAGCGCCGGTTGGTGGCGCTCACGCCGAGTCCGTCGCCGCCGTAGTGCTCACAGCAGAAGACGCCGTTGAAGCCGAGGGCCAGCGCCTCGCGGATTGCGGTGCGGTAGTTGATGAATCCGTATTCGAGCGGCGCCGGGGCCGAAGTGACGAGGCCGGTCTCCGGATTCTCGTCCCGGAAATAGTTCTTGACCTGCCAGTAGTTGGTGTACGGGAGGGTCTTGCGGAGCATCTCCTGCCAGTCCTCGATGGGACGGTGCAGCCTGACGAGGTTCCCGATGTCCGGGTTGAGACCAACGTTGTCCAGCCCGATGTCCTCGATGAGCTGGACGGCGCTGTCCGCGGTTCCGAGGAACGTGTCCTCGTACAGCTCGAGCGAGACAACCATCCCGTATTCGGCAGCGTGCCGGCCGATCTCCCGGAAACGTTCGACGGCGAGGTTCCAGACCTCACGGTCTTCCAGTGGGTCGGCGGCGCCCTTCGCGGTCCAGAACCAGAGGCGCTCACGCTGCTCCTGCGTCAGGGGCTGGTGCAGTCCCAGTGACAGGGTTCCGGTTCCCAGTGCGACGGCGGACTCGATGCTCCTATGCACATACTCAAGGTTTGCTTCGCCGGACTGCGGATCGATGACGCTCGTGCGAACGATGGACAGCGCGGGGGCACTGAGGTCCGCTTCGGTGAGCGTGTCGCGGAACTCGGTCAGACGACGGGCGCTGAGGTTTCCCGGCTTGAGCCAGCTGTCGGTGAGGTCCACGCAGTCGAATCCGACCTCGCGCACCTGCCGAAGGGTGTCCAGCCAGACGTCTGCCGACGCGTCCTGGACGGAGGTTCCGTCAGGGAGGGTTCCGGGAAACTGCAGCAGGGCAGCGGCGATCGGCCAGTCCGATCGCGTGTACCCGTTATTTTCATACATGGGTGAGCCCTTTGCTCTTGTTGCGCTGGGAGCGCCGGATGCCGCCGATGATGGTGGGGCCGACCGCGAGCAGCAGCGCAAAGATGAGGATGGAGACGGCGATCGGGCTCTGGAAGAGGATGCCGAAGTTACCCTGGCCGAGGGCCGAGGTCTGGACGAGTGACTTCTCGAACAGCGGGCCGAGCACGAGGCCCAGCACCAGTGGAGCGATGGGAAGGTCCAGTTCCTTCATGAAGAAGCCGATAATGCCGAAGATCACCACGAGCCACACGCTGAACATGTTGTTGCTCACCGAGTAGGCGCCAATGAGGCTGGTCAGGACGATGATCGGGTACAGGTAGGCGTAGGGGATCCGCAGCATCTGTGCGAACACCGGAGCCAACGGCAGGTTCAGGACCAGCAGCATGACGTTGCCGATGAAGAACGAGACCAACAGGCCCCACACGAGCGTGGGCTGCTGTTCGAAGAGCAGCGGGCCGGGCTGGAGTCCGTAGATCGTGAACGCACCAAGCAGGACGGCGGTGGTACCGCCGCCGGGGATGCCCAGGGCGAGCGTGGGCACGAAGTTGGCGTTGGCTGCCGCATTGTTGGCGCTTTCCGGGGAAGCGACGCCTTCGATGGCTCCCTTGCCGAAGTTCTCCTTGTTCTTGGAGAGACGCTTCTCGATGCCGTAGGACATGAAGGAGGCCAGGGTCGATCCGGCACCCGGCAGGCAGCCGAGCAGGAAGCCGATGAAGCTGCCGCGGATGATCGAGGGTCCTGACTTTGTCAGTTCTTTGCGGCTGATGACCATGTCCTTGAACCGCGCCTTGATAGGCGCTGCGGCTCCGACACGGATCTGGTGCAGTACTTCGCCCAGTGCGAAGAGACCGATCATCACTTCAACGAAGGGGATTCCGCCCAGCAGGTTGACGTTCCCGAACGTGAAGCGGGCGTCGCTGAAGCCCGAAGCCACACCGACGGTGGAGATCAGCAATCCAGCGGCGGCCATCATGAGGCCCTTGCGCATGGATCCACCGGCGAAGCTCACCACGGTGATCAAACCGAGGATCATGATGGCCAGGTTCTCGACCGGACCGAAGTTGAGCGCGAACTGTGCGAATGGCGGAGCGAGGGCCATCAGCAGCGCCAGCGAGATGATCGCTGCAATGAAGGAACCGATTGCGGCGATAGCGAGGGCTGCGCCGGCTCGTCCGTTCCTCGCCATCTGATAGCCGTCCAGCGTTGTGACAACGCTCGCGGCTTCACCCGGTGTGGAGATCAGGACAGACGTGATGGTTCCGCCATACTGCGCACCGTAGTAGATGCCGGCCAGCATGATCAGCGCCGTTACCGGCTCCATTCCGAGGGTAAGCGGAATGAGGATGGCAACACCCGTGGTGGATCCGAGCCCGGGCATGAGCCCGATCACGGTGCCGACGAGAACGCCGACGAAGCACCAGAGGAGGTTTTCGACTGTGAGGGCTGTTGAAAAGCCCAGCATGAGGTTTTCCCACATAGCGTTCCTCCTAGATTCCGAGGATGCCGGTAGGCAGCGGCACGCGCAGGAACAAGACGAAGATTCCGTACGCAGCAGCCAGGGCTATGGCGCTCACAAGGATGGATGGCAGGAGCCGGCGCCGTTCGACGACTACTGCGATGACAACGAGCATGAGGGCGAAGGCGACCACGAATCCGAGAACCGGTACCAGCAGCACGGTGGCCAGGATGATCCCGATAACCATGAGCAGCATGCGGTCGCGCTGCTTGCCGGAGCGCCCGTAGATATCGAGATCGCTCTCCGGTTCCGCAACCGGTTCAAGAGTTTCGGCGGCTTCGATGTGGACGGTCTCGAGCAGCGTCGATTCCTTCTCCGAGTTCCGAAGGGAGCCAACGACGTCGAGCAGTGCGAAGAGGGCCATGGCACCTCCAACGAGGACGGGCAGGAAGCCCGCGGCGATCCGCCCGTCCTCGATGAAGCCGTAGCCGAAGCCACCGATGACGGCGGCGACGCCGATGAACGCAATGATCAGGCTCGCCACCGCCTTGCGGAGGTTGGCGCCGGTGATGGTGGAAGTCATTACTCGCCCAGCACTGCCGTCAGGTCGGCGTTGTTGCCTTCGAGGTAGGTGACGAAGTCGTCGCCGTAGGAGGCATTGGCCTGCATGAGGTTCTCCTCGATGTAGGTCGTGTAGGCCTCGGACTTCTCGAATTCCTTGGCAGCATCGATCCAGTACTGCTTGGCCTCCTCGGAAATTCCGCCGGGTGCAATGAGGCCGCGGAACTGCGCGAAGGCAACGTCGATGCCCTGCTCTGCAGCGGTCGGAATGTCGGCGAGTGCCTCATACTCGTAGCGTTCCTCGGCAACAGCGCAGAGGGGCTTCAGGCTGCCGGCCTCGAGCTGTCCCAGGACCTCGCCCGGGTTGACGGAGATGACGTCGACCTGACCGCCCAGGAGGCCGGTCACCACTTCACTGCCTGATTCAAAGGGGACGCGGTCGAACTCGACGCCGGTCTCCTGCTCGATGAGCGTGAAGACGATCTCGTCGAGGCTGGTAGCTCCGGAGACGGCGGCGATCACGCGGCCGTCTTTTGCTGCTTCCACAACATCGGAGCAGCTTTCGAACGGTGAGTCCGGGGCCACAGTGACGACGGTGTAGTCGTCGCCGAGCTTCATGATGGGTGTGAAGCTCTCGTACGTGAATTCGACGTCCTGCGTGATGGGCAGCGCGAGCATCGCGGTTTCTGTGGCCAGCAGGTGGTTACCGTTACCCTGTTCAGCCAGGAACTGCGAGTAGCCCACAGCGCCGGATCCACCTTCGCGGTTGACGGTGTTGATGTTCACGCCGGTGATTTCTTCAAGGCCACTGGCGATGGCGCGACCGGAGAGGTCGCTTCCGCCGCCTGCACCGAAAGGCACTGTCATGGTCACGTCGCCCGTGGGTTCGAAGCTGCCATCGGCTGCTTCGCCCGCCTGGCTTGCTGAACCGCAGGCCGACAGGGCAAGGGCTCCCGTGGCGAGAAGGCCTGTGAGCTGGAGCTTCCTGTTGAACATCCGTTATCTCCTTTGATAAATGTGCGCCTCGGACGGCTTGCGAGTCGTTTCGGGATGGACCCGATCGAATCGTAGATAAAAAATCCTATTGGATCTACGAAGAGTGTGACATATGGAACAGCTACATGCAATGGAAGGTGAAATTGATGACGCGGCGGCGGCGAGTGTGCCTAGTTCTCCTCGGCGAGCGCCCGCTTCTGGGCGCCCCGAATGTGCCGGTCCATCGCTTCGGAAGCAGCCGATCCATCCCCGCGTTCGAAGGCCTGGAGGATCTCCGCGTGCTCGGCAATAGCCAGACTCATGTCATCCGACCCGTGACGGGCGGACTGCCTCAACCTGTGCGTATGGGTACTTGCCATCTGGGCCATCTGCTGAAGGAAGCGGTTACCGCAGTGGCGCAGGATGGTCTCGTGAAAATTCCAGTCCGCCTCAAAATAGCGGCGGTACTCCCCCAGCCGGGATTGGCTGTCAGCGTTGCGAAACCCCTCCGCCGCGCTCTGGTGCTGATCATGCGCCTCACGGAGCTCAGCCACCAGTTCATGATGGGCAGACGCCGCCCGTGTCGCCGCCGCCACCTCGACGACGAGTCGGGCATCGAACAGCTCCCTCATCTGCTGGACACTGAGTGGGGGCGCTACGCGATAGCCCTTGAGTGCGGCGCGACTGACCAACCCCGTGTGTTCGAGCTGAACGAGAGCTTCCCGGATAGGGGTGGGAGAAACTTCGAGACGGCGGGAAAGGGAGTCGATGCCGAGTGGAGCACCGGGTTCGAATTCACCGGCCAACAGCATCTCGAGCAAGATGTCATAGA
Organism: Arthrobacter sp.; assembly: GCF_031179385.1. Lineage (GTDB taxonomy): Bacteria > Actinomycetota > Actinomycetes > Actinomycetales > Micrococcaceae > Arthrobacter_D. The sequence continues at coordinate 8,930 of NZ_JAPSHV010000025.1, forward strand.
CCCCGTCACGGAGTGCCCTGCGGGACAACGGTGAGTGGGACGAGACGCTACTTTGGGCCTTCATACCTCCGAGTCTACCCGAGCCGGGGCAAAATCCTACATGATGTAGGATTCAACGCCTCCCGTGAAGTCAGGCAGACAGCCGGCCTTTCGCAACGGGATGGACAGGGTGCTCCTTGCGGGCCTGCTGCTTGCGCGACTCATCCTTGCGGGTATGGTCCATCACGGGACCGGTTCCGGCGATTTCGCGAATAACGTCGATGCCCTCGATAGCCGCCTGCTTCGTCGGAAAGTAAGCAGAGACCGCGACAAGGGTGCCGTCCTCGGCCATTAGCTTGAGCCGGTACCCATGATCATGGGCGTCAACCAGCTTGAAGAATCCAGACACGCTCTTACCTCCCTGTAAGTACGCCTCAACATTCCCATGGTAGTAAGCCCGCTTGCGATCTGGTTAGTCATCGCCGGTCACAATTCGGCGACGGGCACTCAACAGTTCAAGCTCCGGTCTGCCTGCGACAAACCGCTCCACGGCATCGAGCACGTCGACCACGTGCCTGCGGTCGCCGGAAACCAGCCCCACTCCCACCGTCGCGCGGCGATGCAGGTCCTGCGAATCCACCTCTGCGACCGACACATCGAAGCGCCGCCGCACCTCCGCCACCAGCGGCCGGACCAGTGAGCGCTTCCCTTTCAGGGAGTGCACGTCCCCCAACAGGAGATCGAACTCGACAGTCCCTACCCACACGTCAGGTCACCTGCCGCGGGAGGCAAGGGCCGCCACCAACGACGACGGCGCATTCCTCGCCACGAACGCCAGCACCTTGTAGCGCTTGCTGGGGATGGACACCGCCTTCCCTGCCGCAAGGTCCTTCAGCGCTTCCCGGACAACGTCCTTCGCCTGCAGCCACATCCACGGCGGTACGGACGCCTTGTCCATCCCCATCCGGTCGTGAAACTCCGTATGAACAAATCCTGGACACAGTGCCATTACCGTAATGCCCCGCTTGCGGTACGCGAAGTTCGCCCACCTGCTGAAGTTGATCATGGCTGCCTTCAGCGCACTGTAGGTGCCCCTCGGCGTGAACCCGGCGACGCTCGCCACGTTGATAATCCGTCCGGATCCGCGTGCCAGCATGCCCTGAAGGGCGGCGTGGCTGAGAGCCAGCGGAACGGTGAGGTGGATGGCGGCATGATTCAATTCGTCCTCAAGCCGGTTTTCCTCGAAGGATTTGGCCAGCCCATAGCCGGCATTGTTCACCAGGGTGGAAACTGGCTCCGCATCGTCCCGCAGTCTGTCGAGAACGCGGCGCAGGCCGTCGTCGTCGTGCAGGTCAGCCACCAGCACCTCAACCGGAACACCGAAGCGTGAGCGCAGCGCTGCTGCTTTCTCCTCCAGCCGGGAGGAATTCCTCGCCACCAGGACCACCCCCGCACCCCGCGCCGCGAACTGCTCCGCGAACTCGGCCCCGAGTCCGGCCGTCGCACCCGTGATCATCACCCTGTCAGCCATCGTTTTCCCTTATCAGGTGGGTATTCGAGCAGTAAAATGAGAGTGCTGGTTGAGCGCGGTTTGCGCTCCTCCAACGGCGGTGCATGCGGTGCGCCTCTCCTGACGTCTCGCGGCACAGCGAAGAGTCATATTCACACACTAGGAGGGGAGATGACTACCGCATCACACCACGCACATGATTTCCATGTGACGCGCGACCACGTTCGCAGCGCCTCGATGGGGATGGGAGTAGTTTTCCTGCTGATGGGGATCCTCGGGCTCATCCCGGGAATCACCGCACAATACGATTCCATGGCTTTCGCATCCGGTTCCGAGGCGATGCTCCTGGGCGCGTTCCAGGTGTCCGTCCTGCTCAATCTGGTGTACCTGGCCATGGGAGCCGCCGGAGTCTGGATGAGCCGCGGAGTGCTATCGGCTCGCAACTTCCTGATCGGGAGCGGCGTCGTCCTGCTCATCATGTGGCTGTACGGACTGATTGTCGGTGATTCTGCAGCCAACGTCCTGTCCACGAATGCCTCAACGAACTGGCTGAATCTAATCCTCGGCATCATCGCCGTCGGTCTGGGTGCAGCTTATTCGATGCGGCACCGCGGAAGCCGGGCCATCTAGCAATTCAGCTCCATGAATCATGCCCCACCGGGAGACCGGCGGGGCATAATTTTGTACGAGTGGAATATTTATCAAACCGGTATCATCGCCGGCCTGCCCGCCCTAGACTGACCGCGAGGCCACACTGCTGACGCTCGGGTCGGTCACGGCCTTGTGAAGGGACGTTCGACGACGAACGTCCACCAATCTGAGAGGGAGCACCATGTCAGGAAACAGGGCTGTGGCCTATAAGGGCCCCGGCAAGGTTGAAGTCATCGATACCGACTACCCGACGTTCGAGCTGCAAGACGGACCGGGAGTCAATCCAGCCAATGTCGGCCGGAAAGTCAATCACGGAGTCATCCTCAAGACTGTGGCCACCAACATCTGCGGGTCGGACCAGCACATGGTCCGCGGACGCACCACAGCGCCGTCGGACCTTGTCCTCGGACACGAAATAACCGGCGAGGTGGTCGAGGTCGGAAGCGATGTCGAGTTCATCAAGAAGGGCGACATCTGCTCGGTTCCGTTCAACATCTCGTGCGGCCGCTGCCGGAACTGCAAGGAGCGCAAGACCGGCATCTGCCTCAACGTCAACCCCGACCGGCCCGGCAGCGCCTATGGCTATGTGGACATGGGCGGCTGGGTGGGTGGCCAGGCCGAGTACGTGCTCGTCCCCTATGCCGACTGGAATCTGCTGAAGTTCCCGGATCGGGATCAGGCGCTGGAGAAGATCCTGGACCTGACCATGCTCTCCGACATCTTCCCGACCGGCTACCACGGCGTGTACACGGCCGGAGTCACCACCGGCTCAACCGTCTACATTGCCGGTGCTGGGCCGGTTGGGCTGGCCGCGGCGCTGTCCGCGCATCTGCTGGGTGCTGCCGTCGTCATCGTAGGTGATCTCAATGAGGAGCGGTTGGCGCAGGCACGCACCTTTGGCTGCGAGACGGTGGACGTCTCCAAAGGTGACCCCAAGGACCAGATCGAGCAGATTCTCGGAGTACCGGAAGTGGACTGCGGCGTAGACGCGGTCGGATTCGAGGCACGCGGTCACGGCAAGGACGCCTCGCACGAGGCTCCCGCGACGGTACTCAACTCGTTGATGGGCATCACCGCTGCTGGTGGCGCATTGGGCATTCCGGGACTGTACGTCACCGGCGACCCGGGCGGCATCGACGAGGCGGCGAAGGTCGGATCGCTCTCGATCTCCCTGGGTACCGGATGGGCCAAGTCCCTGTCCTTCACCACCGGACAGTGCCCGGTCATGCGGTACAACCGTCAGCTGATGATGGCGATCCTGCATGACAAGGCGCATATCGCAAAGGCTGTGAACGCCAAGCCGATTCCGCTGGATCAGGCGCCGCAGGGCTATGAGGAGTTCGACAAGGGCGCTGCCACCAAGTACGTGCTGAACCCGAACGGCTACATCGCCGCCTGAGGTTGCCGCCCCGTCGAGTTGGCAGGACACGCCCCTCATCCCCCAAGGGGGTGTGTCCTGCCGACTCATGGGTCTATCCGAAGAGGCCCTTGCCCTCGAACGGGGCCAGCCGCTGCTTCTGCTCAGGAGAGAGCCGCAGCAGCGATCCTGAATCGCCGTCAACAAAGGCCAGCGTGGTGTGGGCTTTCACGCAGACCCGGTCCGTAACGGGGTCAAGAAGGCGGTAGGCAATGTCCAGGCTGGCGGCTTTGATACCGGCGATCCACACCTGAACCTTCAGCGGCACGTTCCGGTAGTCGAGCGTCGCCGTGTATCTGATGCGGTGCTCCACAACAAGCGCTTGCACCCCGGTGGCCACCGAGGAGAACAGGTCAACGGGCGGGGTTTCCCCCGGCGCTCCTGTTCCTCCGGGCGGCCCGAACGCATGAATGCGCGCCTCCTCAAGCAACCGCACCACCTCGACGTTGTTGATGTGCCCATAGGCGTCCATGTCTCCCCATCTCATCGGGATCTCACAGGTGATCGTCTGGTGCGCGTCCATCCCTATGTTCTACAGTGGTCGACAGGGCTTCAGCCACTCGAAAACGAGAAGCGCACGGGCGTCCTTCGTCAAGCACCGAAACATCTCGATTTGGCAACGATTCGAAAACCCTCTACGGTGGGAGGGAACCCCCTTTCGGGAAATCACAAAGCAGACGGTGTTTCTACCGCTGCCACATAATGCCCTGGTGCTGCCCCTCCACCGCACGTTGCTCGTCCGGCAGACACCACAGACAAGACCACTGATCAGTCAAGGGTGAGCAACGGCGCAAAGATGTCCGGGGACGGAACGAGTGCAGGTGGCCTTTTGGAGCATCGAATCCCATGAAGAATCAGAAACTCAGCCTTAACGCGCGCCGCGGCCTTGCAGCGGCAGCCCTTGTTGGTGTCGGTCTCGGTGCCTCCGCTGGTGCAGCCAACGCTGCTCCGGCCAGCACCTGGGACGCCCTCGCACAGTGCGAAAGCGGCGGAAACTGGGGCATCAACACCGGTAACGGCTTCTCCGGCGGCCTGCAGTTTACCCCGCAGACCTGGGCCGGCTTCGGTGGACAGGGAGCCCCGCAGGATGCCAGCCGTGCAGAGCAGATCGCCGTTGCTGAGCGCGTTCTTGCCGGCCAGGGTTGGGGCGCATGGCCCGCATGCTCGGCCAAGCTCGGCCTGACCGCCGGCGCCAACCCTACTCCGATCCCGGCTGCTCCCGCACCGGCCCCGGTGCAGGTCCAGTCCCAGCAGGTTGAGGTGCAGGCTCCGGTTGAGGTCCAGGCACCCGTTGTTGAGGCACCCGTCGTTGAGGCGCCCGTTGTGGAGGCCCCTGCGGCTCCCGCTGCTCCTGCTGTTGCGCTCTCGGGCGACACCTACACCATCCAGTCCGGCGACACCCTCAGCACCATTGCTGAGAAACTCGGCATCGAGGGCGGCTGGCAGGCCCTGTACCAGGCCAACGCTGACACCCTCATCCACGCCGACCTCATCTTCACCGGCGACGTTCTGCAGCTGCCTGCCTAAGGCAACAGCTAACGCTCAAGAACCCCGCAACACGTTGTTGCGGGGTTCTTTTGCGTCTGTGGGTCCCCTTGGGGGACTTGTGACCGGTCTAGCGCGGCGGGACCAGTCCTGCAGCACGCAGTGCCTCCGCCATTGCGCTGTTCGCAGGAGCCGGAGCAGCCTTTCCGCCCTGCTTCTGGGCACCCTGCTTTTGGGCACCCGGCCTCTGGGCACCCGGCTTGGAACTTCCTCCCGGCGTGGGGCTTCCGCCTTGACCGCCGGACGAACGACGCCGGCGGTCCTCCCCTCCCCCGGTTCGCGCCTCCCGCGCGGGCTTGGGTCCACGAGGCGTGGCGTCGTCGTTCAGTTTCAGGCTGAGCGAGATCCGCTTCCGGTCAGGATCCGCTTCCAACACTTTCACCTTCACGACCTGGCCGGACTTCACGACCTCGTGGGGATCGCTGACGAAGCGGTCGGCCATGGCCGATACGTGTACCAACCCGTCCTGGTGCACCCCGACGTCGACAAAGGCGCCGAAGGCTGCCACGTTGGTCACCACGCCGTCGATGATCATGCCCGGACGCAAGTCCGAGATCTTCTCGACGTCAGCGAAGGACGCCGTGACGAACGCCGGCCGCGGATCCCTGCCCGGCTTCTCCAGTTCAGAAAGAATGTCCTGCAGGGTGGGCAGGCCAACGGTGTCATCGACGTACTGGGCGAGGTTCAGCGACCGGAGTGAGCCGCCGGCGTCGTGCACCATGCGCCGTGCCACGGGATACGCTTCCGGGTGCACGCTGGAGGCATCCAGCGGCTCATCGCCGTTAGGGATGCGAAGGAAGCCGGCGCACTGCTCGAAAGCCTTCGCGCCGAGCCTCGGCACCTTCAGGAGGTCGGCCCGGCGGGCGAAAGGTCCATTGGCGTCCCGGTGGGCAACAATATTCTCGCTGAGCAGGGTTCCGACGCCGGCCACCCGGGTGAGCAACGACGGTGACGCCGTATTGACGTCCACGCCGACCGCATTCACGCAGTCCTCGATGACGGCATCGAGTGAGCGCTCCAGCTTTGCAGGGCTGACGTCGTGCTGGTACTGGCCGACACCGATGGACTTCGGGTCGATCTTCACCAGTTCGGCCAGGGGATCCTGCAGCCGCCGGGCAATGGACACCGCCCCGCGCAGGGACACGTCGAGGCCCGGCAGCTCCGCTGAAGCCAGCGCTGACGCCGAGTACACGGATGCCCCGGCTTCGGACACCACGAGCTTGTGCAGGGTTCGCCCCGGCAGGAGCGAGATCAGTTCCGACGCAAGCTTGTCCGTCTCCCGCGAGGCGGTGCCGTTGCCGATTGCGATGAGTTCGACGTCGTGCCCGGTCACCATGCGCGACAACGTGGCAAGTGCGTCGTCCCACTTTTTCGCCGGTGCATGCGGGTAGATCGTTGCGGTCTCCAGAACCTTGCCGGTTCCGTCGACGACGGCCACCTTGACGCCGGTCCGCAAGCCTGGATCGAGCCCGATCGTGGTGCGGCTGCCCGCGGGCGCCGCGAGCAGCACGTCCCGGAGGTTGGCGGCAAAAACGCGTACTGCCTCGGTCTCGGCCTCCACGAAGAGCCTGACGCGCAGGTCGATCGACAATTTCGCGAGAAGGCGGCGCCACGCCTGTTGAACAGTGGCCATCAGCCAGGCGTCAGCCGGCCGACCCTGGTCGGCGACACCGAGGAAGGCCGCCACGGAGTTCTCGAAACGACGACGGGCACGCAGTGCCGCCTCTGCATCCGTGGTGTCCGCCTCGGTAAGCGTGAGCTGCAGAACACCCTCCTTCTCACCGCGCAGGAGCGCCAACACGCGGTGCGACGGCATCGCGGACGGCGCCTGCGTGAAGTCGAAGTAGTCGGCGAACTTCTGGCCCTCGGCCTCCTTGCCCGGAACAACCCGTGAGGTCAGCCGTCCCTGCTTCCAGAGGCGCTCCCGCAGGTCGGCCAGCAGATCTGCGTCCTGCCCGGCACGTTCGACGAGCAGTGCGCGGGCTCCCGCGAGGGCGTCGTCGGCGGTGGGCACGGCCTCATTCAGGTAGCGGCCTGCCTCGGCTATCGGGTCGAGGGAGGGATCGGCCAGCAGCGCGTCGGCGAGCGGTTCCAGCCCCGCTTCGCGTGCGATCTGCGCTTTGGTGCGCCGCTTGGTCTTGAACGGCAGATAGATGTCCTCCAGCCGAGCTTTGGTGGTGGCGCTGACGACGGCGGCGCGGAGTTCATCGGTGAGCTTGCCCTGGGCTTCGATCGATTCGAGCACGGCCGCGCGTCGGTCCTCCAACTCACGCAGGTAGCGCAACCGTTCCTCAAGCTCGCGCAGCTGGGCGTCGTCGAGCGTCCCGGTGACTTCCTTGCGGTAGCGGGCGATGAACGGGACTGTCGATCCGCCGTCGAGCAGTTCGACGGCGGCCTTGACCTGCCACTGCTGAACGCCGAGCTCGGCAGCGAGTTGTTCGAAGATGGTTGTAGGGGTACTCATTGGTGCACTCACGCCTGCCATTGTGGCATCGACCGCCGACAACGAGGGAATGCGGCTGGAGCCGTTCGGGGCCGGCATAGCAAACCGCCGATGATTTCCCAGCGTGAGCTGCGTCTGCTCTATGAAGGCGGGACAAGCGACGGAAGCAGCACACACAGCGTGGAGGATGAGGGATGACAAGCAACTGGGACACAGTCCACCGTGAACGCCGCATGCTCGCTGAGGATTTGGCTCTACTGTCCGAACAACAGTGGGCTACCGCTTCCCTGTGTGAGGGCTGGGACATTCACGACGTCGTTGCTCACCTGACAGGGTCTGCGAAGACCACGCGGCGCAGCTTCTGGATCTCGTTGATCCGGTCCGGCTTCAGTTTCGACAGGGCAAACGCGCGCGAAGTGGCTACCGAGCGAGCTACCTCACCCGTAGAAACCCTCGCCCGTTTCCGGGCAACAATCACCAGCACGAACACGCCTCCGGGTCCTTTCATCACCCGCCTCATCGAGATAGTCGTGCACGGAGAAGACATCCGGCAACCCTTGGGCATCACCAGACCGGGACTGCCAAAGCTGGAGGATGCCCTGCACTATGTCGCCGGAAATCGACTTGACGGAGGCAGGAAACGCTTGGCGGGGCTTGAAATCTCTGCAACGGATGAGGGATTCACAATCGGTTCGGGCGAGAGCGTGCGGGGGCCGGCCCTTTCACTTCTCCTGGCGGCCTCCGGACGGCCGGAGGGCCTGCGGGAGCTGCAGGGCGCGGGCGTCGTACTCCTGACCGAGCGGTTGAATGCGGTCTCTAGGACTAGACGCAGCCCTCACGGTCCAGCTCCACGATCAGCGGATGGGTGCCCGTGAATGTCTGTCCGCCGGTCGAGTAATCGACCGTTATGCCCTGTGCCGAGCCCGCATCAGCACCGTCAGCGATCGAGACGGCAACCACAAGGTTCACGTACTCATGCGTGGTGATGTTGTAACCCTCGGCCGGCACCGGTTCAACGGGACCGGCAGGTGCGGGCGCTACGGTGGCGGGCGCCGGCTCGGCGCTGTGTGTACCGTGACCTCCGCCGCCGTCGTCGTCGTGGGCTTTATGGTGACCGTCCCTGTTGGCCGTAGACACCTCTGCGCTGACAAGGGCGAGGTTTTCAGGGTCCTGCAGGGAGACGTCGTCGAGGGTGAAGGTTTGCAGCGCCTCGTTGTGCACAAGGACGGTGAACTCCTGAAAGCCGATGTCGGGCTGGGTGTAGCAGAGGGTCGCGCCGTTCTCCGCAAGGTTCAGTGGGTCATCGCCGACCTCCGCCGCGACAGGCTGCTGCACGGCGCTCACTGAGTCCTGCGAGCGCGGCGAGTTGACGTCAAGCGGGTTCTCCTCGACAGGCATGCAGCCGCTGGTCAGGAGCGCAGCGAGGAGTGCTCCTGCTGCGAGTGCTGCCGATCGAACCGCCATGTTCCAACCATTTCCTGTAGATGCGTTTACCTGTGTTCGGCGACACAGCCCGCCCGGATGGGTCCTAAACCTAAGCAGAACCAGTTTTACAACCCGCTTAAAACCGTTTTACCAACGAAAGTGTGACCCGGATCATTGATGGAAAGACCCTCAAAGGAGTTACGCATCATGGCCCTTTCCCCTCACGAAGACCTGGCACCGCGGGTAGTCACCCTCGGAACGGCCGGCGGTCCACGCTGGTGGACAGGAGAAAACGCCGGCCAACGCGCGGGCATTGCGACCGCCGTGGTCGTCGGCGGTTCCACGTACCTGGTGGACGCCGGCCACGGTGTCGGCAGGCAGCTCATGCTGGCCGGGCTACCCATCAATTCTCTGCGCGGAGTCTTCGTCACGCACATGCACTCGGACCACACCATCGATCTCGGCTCGCTTGCCATCTTCGGCCTCTTCACCTTCCAGGACGGACAGCGTCCCGTGCGGATTGTCGGCCCAGGCGACCGGGGAGCCTTGCCCCCGGTGTCGCCGCGGGCAGCGGTGCCCCCTACCCCGGTCTTCCCTCTGAGCCCGACGCCGGGAATCACCGAGATGTTCACGAACCTGATGCGGGCCCACGCCACGGACCTCAATGACCGGATCCTCGACGCCCTGCGCCCGTCTCCGTTCGACTACTTCATCCCGGAGGACATCTCGATTCCGGACCCCGCGTACCACCCCAACTCGAATCCGACTCCCGCCGGCATGTTGCCGTTCACCGTGTATGAAGATGAGCTGGTCACCGTGACTGCCACTCTTGTGCAGCATCCCCCGGTGGCCCCAGCCTTTGCTTTTCGGTTCGACACCGCCGCCGGCTCCGTTACCATTTCCGGCGACACAGCTCCCTGTGAAAACCTCGTCCGGCTTGCCCGCGGCACCGACCTGCTTCTGCACGAGGCAATCGATTTCGACTGGGTTCACCGTACTTACGCGAGCAGCGGCAGCGAAGTGGGCCAGGCATCCATCGACCACCACCGCAAGTCGCACACGAGCCCGGAAGACGCCGTCGACCTCGCCAACCGGGCCGGCGCACGGACGCTCGCGCTGCATCACCTGGTGCCCGGCACAACACCCCGGTCCGTCTGGGAACGCGCCGGCGCACAGTTCAACGGAACCTTCCTCATCCCCGACGACCTTGACTCCATTCCCTTTGGCAACTCCCCAACAGCCCATACCCTCGAAGAAGCGGGAGCAGTACGATGACCAGCACCATGACACAAACGCAGGCTGTCAACGAAGACAGCCTCAATACGAAACACATGCGCCGGATCCTGGCGTCCAGCTTCATCGGCAGCGCTATAGAGTTTTACGACTTCATCCTGTACGCGATGGCGGCGTCGATTGTCTTCAACCAGGTGTTCTTCTCCAACCTTGACCCCGCCGTCGGCTTGTTCGCCTCCTTCGGCACCTTGGCTGTCGGGTATGTGGCACGGCCGCTGGGTGGGCTCATCTTCGGTCACTTCGGGGACCGGGTGGGCCGAAAGACCGTCCTCATCATCTCGATGACCCTGATGGGTGTCGGGACCACCATGATCGGGCTGCTCCCCACGACGGCGCAGATCGGTATGGCCGCCCCCATCCTGCTGGTGGCCCTGCGAATCCTGCAGGGCATAGCTGTCGGCGGCGAATGGGGTGGCGCCATGCTGGTTGCACTGGAGCATTCGCCGGCCAAACGCCGTGGCTTTGCGGCGAGCTTCGCAAATATGGGTGGCCCGGCCGGCGCAGTGCTCGCCACGCTGACCATTTCCGCGTTCTCCCTGTTGCCCGAGGACGCGTTCATGTCCTGGGGCTGGCGGGTCCCGTTCCTGCTGAGCGTTGTCCTGATCGGGGTTGGCCTGACCATCCGCCTGAAGGTCGCAGAGACGCCGCTGTTCCTCGAACTGGAAAAGAAAGCGGAGAAGAAGAAACTTCCGTTCGTGGAGGTCTTCCGCACCTACCCCCGCAACCTGGTCCTGGGTACGCTCGCGGGAATGAGCTCCTACACTGTGCAGGGTCTCATGACCGTCTGGGCAGTCTCCTACATCATCGATGCCGGCGTAGACACCACCCATGTGCTGAACATCAAGGCGATCGGAGCAACACTCACCATCATTGCCATCTGGTTCGCGGCGAAGGCCAGCGACCGGTTCGGCAGGCGGCCGGTCATGCTCGTGGGAATGGTGGCGGGCGCCGTGCTGGCCTATCCCATCCTGTGGCTGCTGCAGACCGATACCCTGTGGGGGTTCGCGATCGGACTGTTCCTTGCCAACGGCATCATCCAGGGCACCATCTTCGGACCGTTCGGAGCCTTCGTCGCGGAGCTCTTCCCGACCCGCATGCGCTACACCGGAGCGTCCCTCACCTACCAGAGCGCTTCGACGCTGGGCGCAGGCTTCACCCCGATGATCGCCTCGGGACTGGTTCTCGTCGCCGGCGGTGAGCTGTGGCTGGTGGGCCTGGTCTGGGTTCTCTCCTTCGTTGTTGCAGCCGTGTGCATCCTCATGACGAAGGAAGGCAAGGACGCCGATCTCTCCGGCGAAATGAAGTAGTCCCCCTCGCGCGAAGTACGACGACGGCACTCCCTGAGCGCCGTCGTCGTACTTCGTGCGCCGGGTACTTCGCTAGGCGTTGTCCGCGCAGTAGTCCATCAGCGCATCCAGCCGTCTACTGACCTGGGGCGAGTCAGGGAAGGCGAAACAGATGTCGCTGTGGCGGATACTGCCGTCGATCGGCACGCAGACCAGTGGCAGCCCGTCGTAGCTCACGTCCTGGGCCGGTCGTTGGACAAGTACCGTGTATCCGAGACCGCGGGCCACCATGCCCCTAACCGCTTCGAAGCTCGTCGACCTCCAGGCAATCTTAGGTTCCAGCCCCGAATTGCGCAGGTTGGGCAGCTGGTTGTCACGGACCGACGGGATGTCCAGCAGCACCATGTCCTCGTCGGCCAGCTCCGGCAGTGAGATCGCCTGCCGGCCCGCGAGCGGGTGATCGGCAGCGAGCAGAATGTACGGCCTGCCTTCCTTGATCACGCGAGTGCGCAGCCCTGGGCGAACGTGCAGGGTATGGGTAAGCACTGCATCCAGACGGCCCTCCCCCAGTTGATCCTGCAGCTCGGCGGGGGATCCCTCGACGATGGTCAGCCTGAGCTTGGGATTGGGTGCAGCGAATCCTGCGGTGATCAGCGGCACCCAGAACGCAGAGAGGTTGGTGTAGCAGCCGACGGCGAGGGGTCCGGCCAGCGTGCCGGCCGATTCGGTGACGGAGGCTTCCAGTTCCTCGGCGTGACTCAGCAGGGCGCGCGCATCAATCAGAAACCGGCGGCCCGCGCTCGTGAGCGTGACTCCCTTGGCCTTGTGCCGCACGAGCAATCGCGTGCCCAGCGCTTTCTCCAGCTCGGTCACGGCCAGCGACATACCGGCCTGCGAGACGTGGTTCAGTTCGGCTGCCCTGCTGATCGAGCCGCTGTCGGCGACGGCGACGAAGTGTTGAAGCTGCCGCAACGTGTAGCGCAACATAACCCAAGCTTAGGAGATTGGGTTCACTAAAGCGGTTTTACTCGTACAGGACGTACTCCGGCTGCGGCGTCAGCGCGAGTACCTCGGGCGGCGTCATGAGGGGCCCGAGCACTACGTCTTCCTCGAAAAAGAGCTTGAAGCCGGCGTGCACGGTCGGCGGCAGGTCCTCCATCAGGAGATTGTAGGTTTCGATCTTCATGCTGGCCGAACCGATACCGTCAACACTCCGGATGACCTCGACGCCCTCGTATTCCTGGATGGCACCTACATTCGAGACGACGCCGGGAGCCACCTGATGGAACACCAGCGGCTTTTGCGGGAGGTTCTTCTCTTTCACCAGGGTGTCGACGTACGCTGCGATCTCGTTGATCTCCTCCCCCGAGGTGTGACCGTAGGCCTGGCCGGGAAGCTGCTCCGCGGTGATGTCCCACTCGGGATCGATGGCAACGCCGACGTCGGGTTCCGCCAACCACTTCTCGAGCGCACGGACCTCGTCGGCCATGCTTGCCCGCCCGGGCTGCACATTCAGCAGCAGCAGCCCGTCATGCCTGCGCGCGGCCTCAAGGTACTCGCCGATGATCTCGTCGGAAGTCCGCGTTCGGTAGGCACCGTCGGCGCCCGGGTCTGCCTGCACGACGACGGCAATCAGTTCCAGCACCGGCAAGACCTTCCTGCCGCCCGCCAGTTCCGTGCCGAGGGCCTCGATCTCGGCGGCCCGCTCGTCGATCGCGCCGATTCCCAGCCGGCCCAGCCCCGGTGAGAAGGGGTGGCCGCTGAATCCCACGAGCCGGTAGTCCGGGAACAGCTCGACACCGCCGCGGGGCAGCTCCTGCTGCTCGGGTGTGGGCTCAGCGGTGGGTGAAGGACTCGGCGAAGGGCTGGGTGAGGTTGACGGAGTCGTTGACGCGGTGGACGACGGAGCCGCAGCCGCGGACGATTCGGAAGGCTCAGCGGATACCGTCCCGCCGCCGGTTGGGGAGGAACTGCAGCCGGCCAGCATTCCGACCGAGATAGCCCAGACAGCGCCGGTACGCAGCGTGCGTGTGTGGATGGGAGGGCGTCGTCGTGCGCTCTGGTGCAGTGCCATACCTTCACGCTACCCCGACCCGGGGGGAGCATCGGGCAGCAGACTGTCAGCATATCGTCAGCCTGCTTCGTATTGTGTTCGCTTATCCGCTCACCTAACAATGAACTATGACAGTCCTCATAAGGTCCCTCGAAACCGCCGTACCGACTACCGTCATGGTGCAGTCCCAGGTGAGGGATGTTTTCGCCGCGCAGCCCGGACTCAACCGATTGGGCCAGCGACTGGTGACCGCCGCATTTGATTCCTCGGGCATCGACACGCGCTATACCGCTGTGGAGGAGCTCACGCTGGAGCGGCACAGCGAGTCTCCAGTGTTCTTCGATTCGGCGACCATGACGATCCTCAGTCCGGGGACCAAAGCCCGCAACGAGGTCTACGCCGAGGCGGGTACGAAGCTGTTCGTCGAAGCCGCACAAAAAGCCCTGGACGCTGCCGAAGGCGTCGAGCCGGGCGACATTACCCACGTCATCACCGTCTCCTGCACCGGGTTCTTCAACCCGGGACCTGACTACAAGATCGTCCGCGCACTGGGCCTCGACCCATCGGCACAGCGCTACCACCTCGGGTTCATGGGGTGTTACGCGGCATTCCCGGCGCTGCGTGCCGCCAAGTCCTTCTGCGAGGCGGACCCCAAGGCGGCGGTCCTCGTGGTCAGTGCCGAACTGTGCTCGCTGCACGTTCGTTCCTCCAACAACCCCGACACCATCGTGGGAACGTCCCTCTTCGCCGATGGCGCCGCAGCCGCCGTCATCAGCGCCCGCACTGACCTCCCCCGCCCCGCCGGAAGTATGCTCAGCCTCGACTTCTTCGAAACGACGCTCACCCCGGTTGGTGAGGAGTCGATGGCGTGGAACATCGGTGATGAAGGCTTCGAGATGGTCCTCGGTACCTACGTTCCCCACATCATCGACGAGCACATTGTCGGTGCCCTCACTCCCCTGATCGAACGGGATGAGTCCCTGATCGGCCTGGAGTACCGGGACATCGAGCACTGGGGGATCCACCCGGGTGGGCGCAGCATTCTGGACAAGGTGCAGGCCAAGCTGAAGCTTAGCGATGAGCAGTTGGTTCCTGCCCGTGAGACCCTGCGAAACTACGGAAACATGAGCAGCGCCACCGTGATGTTCGTCCTCAAGCACATCCTGGACCAGCCCGCAGCCGAGAACGATGAACGCATCTGTTCCATGGCTTTCGGCCCCGGCCTCACGGTCGAGACGGCGCTCCTCACCAAGACAGCGGTCTGAATGGCCTTCCTCGCCCACCGCGACCTCACCGCAGTCGAAGAGATGGACAAGCCCGACTGCGACCCGGCGAAGCTCGACCACACCTACGCCCAGTTCCCGCTCGTCAACCGCGCGGTCGCGGGCTGGCATCGGACCTGGGCTCGGTACATCCGTCCGGTGCTGTCGACATCCCGGGTGAACACGCTCCTGGACATCGGCTCCGGCGGCGGTGACGTCCCGCGCGCGCTCGCCCGTTGGGCCGCCCGTGACGGTTTCGAACTGCGCATCACCGCGATCGACCCCGATGAACGCGCCTACGCCTTCGCCAGTAGCCAGCCGACGACGCCGGCACTCACCTTCCGCCGGGCCTTCAGTTCCGAGCTCGTTGCGGAGGGAGAACGGTTCGACGTCGTCACGTCCAACCATGTCCTCCACCACCTCTCGCCGCAGGAACTGGGAGGATTGCTGCGCGACTCGGAGCTACTCAGCAAGCGCCTCGCCCTGCACAGTGACATCGAGCGGACCCGGATCGGGTTTGCCCTGTTTTCCGTGGCCACCCTTCCCCTGCGCGGCTCGTTCATTCGTGAGGACGGGCTGACCTCGATCCGGCGGTGCTACCTCGCAAAGGAACTACGCGCCGTCGTACCCGAAGGCTGGCGGGTGGAGGGCCAGGTCCCGTTCCGGAACCTGCTGGTTTACCGTGCCTGATGTCCTGATTGTCGGCGGAGGACCGGTGGGGTTGTATACCGCGATCCTGCTGGCGCAGTCCGGCATAGAGGTGGAGGTACTCGAGCGCCGCAGCGTGCGCAGCTCGCACTCCCGCGCCATCGGCATTCATCCGCCGGCGCTGGCAGCCCTGGAACAAGCGGGGGTTGCGGAGGCCCTCATCGCGGCGGGCGTGCAGATTCCGGGCGGCATAGCACGCAGCCGCGGGCGCACGGTGGCCGAATTGTCCTTCGCCTGCCTGCCCGGACCGCACCGATATGTGCTGGCGATCCCCCAGGAGCAGACCGAGCGCATCCTGTCCGAACGGTTGACGGAATTGGCCCCCAACGCGCTCCGGCGGGGAGAAACGGTCGAGGCCGTTCACGACGTCGGGACCGGGGTGGTGACGGTCACCGACCACCGCACCTACCGCTCGGCGCTGCTCATCGGCGCAGACGGAGCCCGGAGCACCGTGCGCAGCGCGGCGGGAATCCGGGCAAAGGTACGGCCCTACCCCGACGCATATGTCATGGGCGACTTCCCCGACACCACCGGCGACGGGAGCACAGCCGCCCTCTACCTGGAGTCCGACGGGATTGTGGAATCCTTTCCGCTCCCCGGCGGGGTGCGGCGCTGGGTGGTGCGGATGCCGTCGCTGGTGGAAAACCCGACCGCGGGGACCGTCGCGGGTCTGGTGGCTGAGCGGACGGGCGTCGCCGTCGACACCCGGAACAACACCATGCTCAGTTCCTTCGCCGTGCGCCGGAGAATTGCGGATCGGTTCATTGAGGGACGCATCGCCCTGGTCGGCGACGCCGCGCATGAGGTGTCCCCCATCGGCGGCCAGGGCATGAATTTGGGGTGGCTCGATGCCGCCCAGCTGGTTCCGCTGGTGGTCGACTCGCTGGCGGGGACCGACGTCGGGCTGGGCCTGCGCCGGTTCAACGAGGAACGGCGCCGCGCTGCGCTGGCCGCGTCACGGCAGGCGCACATCAACATGATGCTGGGACGTCCCCTGCCGTCAGCGCTGTTGACGGCGCGCAATCGCATCATGGGCAGGGTCGCCGGGCTACCGACCGTGCACGACGCCGTCGCCCGCACCTTCACGATGCACTGAGGTGACGGGACCCGCCCCGACGGGATATCCCACCGAACCGGAACGTTGAGTGGGAATGTCCGGACTATCCCACTGAAACACTCGCCTCAGTGGGCAGATCCGAATGCCGGGTCCGCGTAGTGAAGCGTGACTACCGGGAAGGGCAGTGGACGCTTAGCGGCCCTGCACCTGCGCGAGGAGTTCCTCAAACGGGGCGGAAGGCTGGATGCCTTGGGGGCGGCGCGCCGTCGTCGTGCCTTCGACCATGCCCGCGAGTTCGCTGGCGGCGCGGCTGATGCGCTGGTCCAGGGCGGGTGCGCCGTTGGAACCGGCGCCCCAATCCTCAGGTCCGGCATACACGCCGGTCGAGACCACGCGCGCCCGGAGATAGGTGAAGAGGGGCCGCATGGCGTGGTCGAGCATGAGGGAATGCCGCACGCTTCCGCCGGTGGCGGCGATGAGCACGGGCATTCCGTCCAGTGCAGTGTTGTCGAGGACGTCGAAGAAGGACTTCAGAAGCCCGCTGTAGGAGCCGGAGAAGACCGGGGTGACGACAATGAGCGCATCGGCATCCGAAACTGACTTGAGGGCGGCGGCGAGCGCTGGCGGAGCGAAGCCGGTGACCATGTTGTTGGCAATGTCGACGGCGAGCTCACGCAGTTCGATGGTGGTGATCTCGGTGAGGACGTCGGCGCGCTCGAACTCGCGCTGCGCTGCCCTGCCGAGCTGGTCTGCCAGCATACGGCTTGATGACGGCATTCCCATGCCGCCGGACACTACTACTACTCGGCGCGTTTCCATGGCCGGTCCTCCAGTTTCACTGCCTTCATGCTTTTGCATCTAGTTGAACCATGGTGGACCGGGAAACATTCCCGCTAGTGCTTGTCGAGCGCGCTTTCCTTGTGGGCGGCCTGCTTGCCCGACTTCTCGCTCTCGACGATGTAGTAGGGCTCGTCCTTCGATGCATTGAACTTCTGGCCGTCGAAGGTGAACTCCTTCTCCTTCTTCTCAACAACCTTGCCGGAGGTTTTACCCTGCGATGTATTCCAACTGACCTTGGTTCCCTTGCTGTATGCCATCAGTCCAGCCTGCCATCCCTGTGCAGCACGCACCACCCCTCACTGGGCCGCCGGGATCCACACCCGCATCCCTCCCGGCCCGCGGTTGCCCCACCGGAAGTACGGGACAAGATCAACGGAGATCCGCTGCGATGCACCGGATGCCTCCGCTCCTGCCACGGGATAGATCGCCGACGACGCCGGCGTCCGCACCACCGCTGCCACCCGTACCTTCGGCACGCTGATGTCGCCGGGCACCAGTGCCTTGCCAGGACCTGCTTCCGGCTCGCCCGAGGAATCCAGCAGCACGTCCTCCAGCACGACGCCGGCGGGCAGGTCGGCCTGCTCCAGCGCATACACCAGCGGCCCCCTCGTCACGGCCAGGCATCCGCGGACGGCGTCGATATGCGGGTGTGGAGCACGAAGCTCGGCGGGCATATCGAGAATCAGTTCGACGATGCCCTGCCCGACGTCGGTGATACGGAGATAACCGTCAACCGGCTCCTCCTGCTGTTCCGCGCCGTCAACCAGCAGCTGGTAACTCCTCGCCCAACCGGGCAGCCGCAGGGACAGTACCGGGAGGTGACCGGTGACCTCCAGACGAATCCGCCCATCAAACGGATAGCCCGTGGTGACCACGACGGACGCGTCCGGAAGTCGGATGCCGGCGGGCTCGTAGAGGTGGAGGTGGAGGCCGCCGTCGTCGTCCGTGGTTGCTGCGTAGGCGTGCAGCGACGACAGGAGGCGGGCGAGATTCGGCGGGCAGCAGGCGCAGTCGTACCAGGGTGCGCGGCGGGCCGGTGCCTGCTCGTGCTCGCCGTCGCGCTCGGTCCGGACCTGCAGCGGATTGGAGTAGAAGTACTCGGTTCCGGCCGGCGACGTGGAACCGGCAACGGCGTTGTAGAGGGCGCGCTCCAGCTCGTCGGCGTACTTCACTTCACCGGTCACGAGGAGCATCCGCCAGTTGAACTGCACGCTTGAGATTGCGGCACACGTTTCCGAGTACGCACGGTCAGGCGGCAGCTCGAAGGGGTCTCCGAAGGCTTCGTCCCGGTGCCGGGAGCCGAGGCCGCCGGTGATGTACATCTTGCGGAAGTGCACGTCGGACCAGATACGCTCCAGGGCGGCGAGAAGGTCTTCGTCATCGCCCTCCGTGTACAGGTCGGCCACGCCGGCAGCCAGGTAGAGCTGGCGCACCACGTGTCCGGTGGCCCCCGGAACATCGCGCACCGGCAGATGATCCTGGAAGTACTGGTAGCCGAAGCGGTCCTCGCCGACGCTTCGGTGCCCGCGCGCGTCCACCATGCGGCGGGCCAGTTCCAGCCAGCGGGTGTCTCCGGTATGGCGGTAGAGCTCGATGAGTGCTGTCTCGATTTCCGGGTGCCCACAGACAGGCGGACGCCCACTCGGTGGAAACGAATCCTCCACGAGCTCGGCGAACCGGACACCGATCTCCAGCAGGTCGGTGCGTCCCGACGTCCGCGCCCAGGCTATGCCCGCCTGCAGCAGGTGCCCGAGGCAGTACAGCTCATGCCCCCAGCGGAGGTCACTGAACTGCCGGTCGGGTGTCTCAGCGTAGAAGGAGTTGAGGTAGCCGTTCTCCTGCTGCGCCCGGGCAAGCAGTGCTACGGTCTCGTCCACGAACGGGAGGAATTCCGAAACGTCGCTGCGGCCGGCTTCCCACCCGAGGGCCTCCAGCACCTTATAGATGTCGGAGTCGGCGAAGTGGAAACCCCTGAAGGTTCCGGCACGACCTTCCGCTGCCGCCCGCATGTTCGGCAGCGCGCCCGAGGCCTCCAACTGTTCGATGCAGTGCCGGAGGCTGCTGCTGCGGTTCGCCTGCTGCCATGCACCGAGCATGCCGTCCGGTGCGAAACGGACAGCGTCGAGTCCCAGCGGGTGGTACCTCAGCCGGTCGGCGGACCGCGGTGAGGCCGGTGTAACGGTAGCGGTTGTGGATCCCATGAACGGCTCCTAGTCCCAGCGCGCTGTCGGCCATCCGTCGTCCCAGGTGAGAGGGACCAGCCCGAGCCGGAACGCGCCGTCGAGTGCTTCATCGTAGTAGTGGAAGGCCAGCACGTCTCCGGAGACGGACTGCCCGCCCGGCCCCACGCGAGGGCCCTTGCCCGCCAGCAAGGGAGTGCCGCCGTCGTCGAGCATGGATACGCCGTCGCGGTCCACGTAGGGCCCTTCGATGGTGGCGGACCTGCCCACAGCCATGTTGTAGGTACTCTCGAGGCCCTTGCAGCAGAAGTCCTTCGACACGAAGAGGTAGTAGTAGCCGTCGCGTGCGAGCAGGTAGGGCGCCTCGATGGCATTGGGCGGCACTTGCCTGTCGGCAATGGTGACCGGGTTTGCGTCGGGGTCAGCGCGGAGACCCGATGGCCATTCAAGTTCAATCAGCTGCAGGCCTCCCCAGAAAGAGCCGAAGCTCATCCACGGCGTGCCGTGCTCATCCTCGACGATCCCAGGGTCAATGGCGTTGAAGTTCTTCCCCTCCGAGGACAGCACCTCTCCCTGATCGACCCACTCGTAGTTCGGGTCCTCCGGGTCGAGGGTGGTGTTCGTCGCCAGCCCGATCACCGAGTCATTACTCCCGAACGTTGACGCCGAGTAGTACAGGTACCACGTGCCGTCATGCTCGTAGAGCTCCGGAGCCCACAGATTGACGACGCCGGGAACC
>NZ_JAPSHV010000026.1 GCF_031179385.1 Arthrobacter sp.
CTGGAGGACGTGCGGGTTCCATGTTAGTGGTCCCGATCACATTTCCTTCCCTTCCGCTTGCGTGTGCGGAGCAGTAGGACCGGACGACGACCCCCGCACCCGCCGTCGTCGTTCCGGTGCCTGAAAGCCGGTTGTTCCGCCCCTGTCCGCGCGACAGCGCCGCTCGTATCCTGTAGTTGCAGGCGCCACAAGCTCCTGCCCAACTTCAGAACCCTGACAGCAGACGGAGAATCCCGTGATCATCGGCGTCCCCAAAGAAGTGAAGAACAACGAGTTTCGTGTAGCCATTACGGCTTCGGGAGTGCACGAGTTCCGCACGCACGGCCACACGGTCCTGGTGGAGCGATCCGCGGGCGTTGGTTCCAACATCACCGACGATGAATACGTTGCAGCGGGTGCAGAGATCGTCGACGACGCCGATGACGTCTGGGCGCGCGCGGACATGGTGATGAAGGTGAAGGAGCCCGTCGCCGAGGAGTACCACCGCTTCCGCAAGGGCTTGATCCTGTTCACGTACCTGCACCTCGCTGCTGAACCGAAGCTGACCCACGCTTTGATGGAATCCGGCGTGACCGCGATCGCCTACGAAACCGTCCAGGACGGTCGGGCGCTTCCCTTGCTTGCGCCGATGTCCGAGGTCGCCGGTCGCCTCTCCGTACAGGTTGGCGCGCAGGTCATGACGGCGCCCGCGGGAGGTCCCGGGCTGCTGCTGGGCGGCGTACCGGGCGTGCGTCCGGCGAAGGTGGTTGTGCTGGGCGCCGGCGTGGCCGGTACCAACGCCACGGCGATGGCTGTTGGAACCGGTGCCGACGTCACGGTCATGGACATCAACATCGCGCGGTTGCGGGAACTCGACGCGCAGTACGCCGGACGGATCCGGACCATTGTGTCCAATGCGTTCGAGATCGAGCGCGCCGTGCTCGATGCAGACCTCGTGATCGGCTCCGTTCTCATCCCGGGAGCGAAGGCACCGAAGCTGGTCACCAATGACATGGTCTCCCGCATGAAGCCGGGCAGCGTCCTTGTGGACATCGCGGTGGATCAGGGCGGCTGTTTCGAGGACTCCCACGTCACCACGCACGAGGATCCGACGTTCACGGTGCATCAGTCGCTGTTCTACTGCGTGGGCAACATGCCCGGCGCCGTCCCGAACACGTCCACCTACGCGCTGACCAACGTCACCCTCCGCTATGCCGTTGCACTGGCTGACAAGGGTGTGCGCGGCGCATTCGAGGCGATTCCCGCACTGGCGCACGGCCTGAACATTGCCGACGGCGCCGTTGCCCACCATTCCGTGTCGGAAGCGCACGGTCTGGAACTCACCGAGGACTGGCGCCAGCTGGTCTAGAAGGTGTGGGCCGCCTCAATGATCCGGTGGGCACGCAGGCTGTCCGCCGGATCCACAGGCACTTCGCCCCCATCCTGCAGGGCCGCCGCGAGGAGCTCGTAGAACGTGGGATAGGTGCCTTTCTCCGTAGGCAAACGCGTGGCCTCATGGTCGAAGCCGAGCAGGCCCCATGCGAGCCGGTCCTCCACGCCGTACCCAGGATCGGTGGGCAGCATGCCCGCATCCACGGCGGCCTCCTGAACGTCAACTCCCCACTTGGTGTACGCCGATTCCGAACCGGTGATCCGGAAGCGCGGCGCCGCCTGAGGTGCCAGCGCGTTCATCCAGAGGTGGCTGATGACGCCGGAGGAATGCCGCAGGGCGAGGAAGACGTCGTCGTCGGGCCCCTCGACCTCACGGTGCGCGGCGCGCTCAACGTGTGCGAGCTCGGCCTCCCCGAACAACTGCAGTGCCTGGTCGATCAGGTGGGGCCCAAGGTCGTAGAGGATGCCGCCGCCGTCTTCACTGCGGCTCGCGGCCTTCCATGGTTTGGTAACCAGAGGCTTGTACGTCTCCATCCGGGATTCGAACCGCCGCACCGTGCCGAGCTTGCCTTCCTCGAGCAGCTTCCGCACCGTCAGGAAGTCGCCGTCCCACCGCCGGTTCTGGAAGACGGTCAGCAACTGTCCCTCCTCCCGGGCGATGTCGATGAGCCGCTCACCATCGGCCGAGTCCACCACGAACGGCTTATCGACGACGACGGCTGCGCCCTCCCGCAGCGCCCGCTCCGCGAGCGGGGCGTGGGTGGCCGGCGGCGTGCTCACGACGACGAGGTCCAGGTGATCCATCTGCTGCCATAGCTCATCTACTGTGTGGACGATCCGGGCCGACGGGTACTGTTCCTGCACCTGCGAGATCCGGTCCTTGTTGGAGGTCACCACAACATCGAGCGAGTAGCGGCTGTTCGCGTTGATGAAGGGAGCGTGGAAAACACGCCCTCCCAAACCGAATCCAATGAGGGCAGTCCTGATTGTGTCCATGCCCCAACCCTAGGGCCGCAGTCCGCCTTCGGCATGACGCGGCATTCCGACTCCGAGTTTACGGGCTGAGCGAAGCCGTACTAAGATCGTTGATCGGTCAAGCAGTGGCCACGGAATTCCTCGTACCAAGGGACCCTATGGCCACCGCACCGGAGCCCAGCGCTCAAATTTCTACAGACCTCGGCAGTGATCTGCCGGCTTCCTCTGCGCCCATCGAGACTACCCACGACGACGGCGCCCCCACAGACACACACTCCACTCGCCTCATGCTCACCACAGCAGCCCACTTTGTGCAGCAGCACCTGCACTCCCAGCTGGCTGAGTTGGGACTCACTCCGCTCGACCTCTCTGTGCTCAGTGGCTTGGCGGAGCTGCGCGAAGCTACGGCGCGGGAAATCGCCGAGCAGTGCCTCCTCTCGGAGTCGGTCAGTGAACGCTCCCTCATCGAACTTACCCAGCTTGGATTCGTCGAGACGCAGCAGGGTGTTCATAGGATCACCGACGCAGGAGCCAGCGCCCTCGCCGACGCGCGCACCCTGGAGGACGCGCTTTTTGCCGAAACGAGCACAACGCTTCGCCTGGAACTCAGCTCCCTGATCAGCCGGCTGCGTGACGGCGGAGTGCTTGACGCCAAGTAAGAAGCCGCTGGAGGACGTCGCCGTGGAGCAGCCTCACGGCTAGCAAACTGAAGCAGCAGCCCGGACCCTGGGGGTCCGGGCTGCTGCTTTTGGGGGATGTTTACGAAGTTTTGGTGGAACGTCTGCGGAAGTCAGTGCCAAAGATTGTCTGCCCAGGCCGCGTCGCGGAGGTAGTCGCGCGCCGCTCCGACTTCCCAAAGCTCCCCCTGGGAAGCAATGACGCCCATTCCGCGGAGATCCTCCACGGTGTCGGGCGAGCATCCCAATGCTTTACTCAGGTCGTGTGCGTCAGCGGCGAGGATGACATCTTTGTGGTGGGCCATGCTGCACTTTCCTTTCTCGTCTAGGTGGCGACGATCGAGCAGGAGTTGGTCAGTTCCGGTTGAACAGGGCTCGTTCACGGTCCGCGCTCCACGTGCGGGCATACAAGCCCAGTACTGCTTCCTCACGGGAGTTGAAACCCAGGCGGTTCAGGGTCATGTGCGCCTGGTGAACAGTCAGGTGCTGGGCGCTGCGGCTTACGCGCGCCTTATCTGCCCGGTAGAGATAGGTGTCTACTGCTCGGAACCAGCGGCGTCGCCAGTTGTGAACGGCTGATTCGGCAGCGGTTGCGGCCATGAGGCTCTGGAAAGCCGGGGCTTTGGCGCTCACCTGGTTGGCCATTGCCTCGCGGACAGCAGATCCACGTGTACCGAGGTCGGGTGTGCAGGTTTTGAGATGGCTGTCCCAGTAGTAATCCCAGGAGATTCGACGGCGATCGGCCCAGCTCGCGGACCGTGAACCCTTCATCATGCTCCGAGCGGAATCGAAAAGGATAAGTGCGGCGAAAGCCGAACGGCTGTGCATTCTTGAGAACCGTTGCGTTCCCCAGGCTGCGAGCTCCGAGGACAGCTCGAAGACTTCCTCCGCCAACTGAAGGCCCTCGACGCCGCCGTACTTGAAGAGCTCTGCTTCGAGCTGAGGGTCGGCGTCCTCGGCTCCACGGAGGTAGTAACCGCTGGTAGCAGGCGTGGAGATGGACTGGCGGTAAGGCAGGGGGGCCAATGTGCTGCTGTTGCGCTTCACGAGAACCTGGTGCACTGCCTGCAACCGCTCGATGGTGCCGGGCTGAGCAAGGATGTGTAGCCGAACCTGAACAGAAGATGGTTCTACACTCCGCGTGTAGAACCATCTTCCAGCTCGCAGTACTTGTGCCTGCGCCGCCAGCGGGGTAACCAGGTCTCCAATGATGCCGTCCGCTACATCGAAGCCGCCTGCTTGTGTGGAGAGATGCCACCATTGAGCGCTGGGTGCTGTTCGTGAGGCGGTTCGAACTGCTGTCAGCTGACTCATGGCATCCTCCTTTGGGCTAATGGTTACCCCCGCTGGGGCGAGTCTGTGGGTGTTCCGGCTTCAGCGTTGAAGGCCAGGAACTCTTTGAGGATGGACTTATTTTGGCCAGTCCCAGCTTGCGGTTACGGTCTTTGGCCAATCCCAGCTTGCTGCTCCAACTGCCGGGGTTGCCGGTGCCAGAGCCGCGGCTGCTACGAGGATGCCTGCGGCCGCGCCGATAATCTTCTTCACTGGACGTTCCCTTCCGTCAAGGTTGCGTGTGACGCGATCCCGCTCGCCGTCGAGCCGGTAGATCCCAGCATGTGTGCCACGGCTGACGGTTGTCCACTTGGGAGGGCACCCTATTCAGGACATGACCTGATGAGGACATTTGAGCCTTGGTCGCCACTCTCACAGACGCCCCCAGGGCGCCGCAATGACGCCTGAACCCGCGGATCCAAGGCTATGTGCACGGTTTTGTGGCGAGGTTTCCCTTACATGTCATTAAACTGACATGTCATGTTTTTCACGAGCGGTTTCGGCCTCTGCGCTACGGTCGGTGCAACAAACGGAGGATCGCACTCGAACACCGGGTCTGTAGGCTACCCATAAGAACTCGGTCACGTCGGAAAGGGGAACCGGGGATGCTCGACGGCATATCGATTGAGCTGTACCGCTATGCAGTTGGCAACCCCGGATGGACGAGGTCCGCAGCCTCAGACGCACTGGGGTACACCCTACGGGAGATCGACTCGGCCATGGAAGTGCTCGTGGAGCGCCGGTTGCTCAGCGAGCAGAACGGTTCTTCCCACGCCTATGTCGCCGTCTCACCGGACGTCGCCCTGGCAGATCTTGTCGATGCTGACGAGCGTGCGGTGCAGGACCTGCGGTCAAGGATCAGTGCCCGGCGTCGTGAGCTTTCCACGTTGGTGCCGACGTACCTCGATGCCCGAAAGGGCGTCATCACGAGCTCATCCGTAGAGACGCTCGAGGATCCGCACCTCATCCATAGGGTCCTGATCGACTATGGCAGGGACGTCACGGAGAAGGTGCTGATTGCCCAGCCCGGTCAGGGCTCCACGGCTGATGTGCACGAAGAGAACGTCCGTAAGGATCTCGAGCTTCTCAGCAAGGGCGTGGAGCGGAAGACGCTGTACGACATCAGCACCCGGGACCACGTGCCAACCCGCAAGGCGGTCGCGGCGATCAGCGCCGGCGGCGGACAGTTCGGCGCGCTACCCCGGGTTCCCTTGCGCATGCTCATCTTCGACCGGAAGCTCGCGCTTGTAGCGCGTCAGCTCAAGCATGATGACAAAGCAGCCCTGGTGGTTCGGGATCCGCACCTGATTCACATCTTCACGCAACTGTTCGAGTTCGCGTGGGAGCTCAGCGAGCCGTTCCTCATCGATGACCCGAATCCATCCCCGCTGAACAACACCCAGCAGGCCATCCTGAAGGGTCTGGCCGCAGGCTATTCCGACGAGGTGATAGCCCGACGCCTGGACATCAACGTTCGCACCTGCCGGCGCCATATCGCCTGGATGCTGGAGACCCTGCAGGCGGACAGCCGCTTCCAGGCGGGCATCAAGGCTCACCAGGCGGGGTGGATTTAGTCAACTTCCGTTGCCTAACGGTGAACGGGTCCTCTAGACTCGACGCGTGACTTCCCAGGATGAACTGAACTCGACGCTGCTGCCCGCCGAAACGGAGGTAGCCCTCGAACGGGCGGTCGAATCGGCTCACCGGCACGAGCACCTATTCTCGGAACGAGCCGCCAACATCAAGCAGTCCGCGGTCCGCGACGTCTTCGATATCTCCATCCGTCCAGGGCTGGTCTCACTCGCCGGCGGCAGCCCCTACCTGAAGTCGCTGCCCCTGGATGACCTGGGCAAGACGGCCGGGCGGATCATTTCCGAGCACGGACTTGAGGCCCTGCAGTACGGCGGCGGTCAGGGGATGGAGCAGCTCCGGCAGCACATCTGCGACGTGATGGCCGCGGAAGGGATCATGGACGCGGACCCGGCCGACATCGTCGTGACAACCGGCTCCCAGTCTGCCCAGGACGTCGCCGCCAAGGTCTTCTGCGATCCCGGTGACGTGATCCTCTGTGAAGACCCCACCTACGTGGGCGCGCTCAACACCTTCGAGGCTTACCAGGTGGACGTGCAGGCCATCGAGATGGATGACAAGGGGCTGGTGCCGGAGAAGCTGGAGCAGCGCATCGCGGATCTCCTCGCCGAGGGTCGTCGCATCAAGCTGCTGTACACCATCCCCAGCTTCAACAATCCCAGCGGCATCACGCTCGCTGCAGACCGGCGTCAGCGCATCGTCGAGATCTGCAGGGCCAACAACATCCTCATTCTCGAAGACAACCCCTATGGCCTGCTTCGCTTCGATGGTCATCCCCTGCCGCCCATGCGGGCGGACAACCCCGACGACGTCATCTACCTCGGCTCATTCTCGAAGATTTTCGCGCCCGGGGTACGCCTTGGCTGGGCCCTTGTACCGCGCCACCTGCACCGGCGGTTCTACCTGGCGTGTGAGGCAGTCGTGCTCTGTCCGTCACCGTTGACCCAGATGCTTGTCTCCGCTTACCTGAGCGACTACGACTGGCAAGGGCACCTCTCCACGACCCGCTCCCTCTACAGCGAGCGGTGCTCCACCATGCTAAAGGCCCTCGCCGAGCACCTCCCGGAGGGCGTCAGCTGGACGACGCCGGACGGAGGCTTCTTCGTGTGGGTCACCCTTCCCGAGGGAGTGGACACCTACCCGCTGCTCTACCAGGCGATCGACGCCGGCGTCGTCTTCATTCCGGGCGCCGCCTTCACACCGTCGGACGAGCCGTCCAACAAGCTGCGCCTCGCCTTCAGCGCAGTCTCTCCGGAGGAGATCGAGGAGGGCATACGACGTCTGGCTCCGATCCTGAAGGCTGCGATCGAAAGCAACTCCGTCAAGGCCTGAGCACCAGCGGCCGATCCGGTCCGCCGGTGCTGCCGGCCGTGCACGTCAGTCGAGCAGCAGGGCCGGTTCCTCAAGGATGGAGGCGACGTCCGCCATGAACCGCGCGCTCAGGTCACCATCGACCACGCGGTGATCGAAGGAGCCGCCGAGGGTAGTGATCCAGCGAGGTATGACCTCGCCGTCGAGCACCCAGGGCTTCTGCTTGATGGTTCCGAACGCCACTATCGCCACCTCACCCGGGTTGATGATCGGGGTTCCGGTATCGATGCCCAGCGCGCCGATGTTGGTGACGGTGAGAGTTCCACCCTGCATTTCCGCGGGTTGGGTCTTTCCTGCCCGGGCGCGCAGGGCGAGCTCGTTGAGCGCTACGGCCAACTCCTTGAGCGAGAGGTCCTGGGCGTCCTTGATGTTGGGCACCATGAGCCCGCGCGGTGTGGCGGCCGCGATGCCGAGGTTCATGAAGTGCTTGACCAGGATCTCCTGATCAGTCCAGGTGGCATTGACTGACGGATTACGCGCTGCTGCCCAGATCACGGCCTTCGCGAGGATCAGCAGCGGCGATACCTTGATGCCCTCGAAGTCGCGCGAAGCCTTGAGTCGCTTCACAAACTCCATGGTCCGGGAGGCGTCGACATCCACGAAGATGCTCACGTGCGGTGCGGAGAAGGCACTCTCCACCATCGCGCGGGCGGTGGCCTTGCGTACGCCCTTCACTGGAATCCGTTCCACCCGCTCGTCCTGCGGGCGGCTGGCTGCACCCCAGAACGACGGCGCGTGGTCCTGCTCGGCATCCCGTTGCGCCTGATAGCTGAGGAGGTCCTGCTTGGTGACTTCGCCGGACCCGCCGGTGGCGGGCACATCGGCCAGGTCGATGCCGAGGTCGCGGGCGGCCTTGCGCACGGGCGGCTTCGCGAGCGCCCGACGCACTGCGCCCGAGGTCGTCGGCGGAGCGGAGGCCAGCTGCGCAGCGGGAACCTGCGCTGGAGCGGGAGCGGGCGCCGTCGTCGTTGTCTGGGCGGCAACAGGGCTGGGACGGCCGGCGCGGGGCCTGCGTCGGGAGGAGTCGGCCTTCGGCCCGGTTCCCACCAGCGGCGCGCTGGTATCCGTCGATGTTGCTGGCGCCGCGGGCGGCGTGACGAGCTCGCCGGGCACATGTGCGGCGGATGGTGGCTCTCCCGTCTTGCCGGAATTCTCCAGCGGAACGTCGGAGACCGAGATGATGGGGGTTCCCACCTCAACGGTCTCCCCCTCCTGAACAAGGAGTTCAGCGACCACACCGGCGTAAGGAGAGGGAAGCTCAACCAGCGATTTGGCGGTTTCGATCTCCACGATCACGTCATTGACGGCAACAGTTGCGCCGGGCTGGACCTGCCAGCGGACAATTTCGGCTTCCGTCAGACCCTCGCCCACATCGGGGAGGTTGAAGGTGTTCAGCGTCATGGGAATCCTTCTAGTAGGCGAGGACTGTGTCGAGCGAATGCAGGATACGGTCGAGATCCGGCAGGTAGTGCTCTTCGGTGCGCGCCGTGGGATAGGGCAGGTGGAAGCCACCGACCCGCGTGACCGGCGCTTCGAGGGACAGGAAGGCACGCTCGGTGATCCGGGCTGCGATCTCTCCGCCGATGCCGCCGAAGGTCGGCGCTTCATGCGCGATCAGCAGCCGGCCGGTCTTGAGCACGGACGCTGTCACCGTGTCGAAGTCAATCGGCGAGATAGACCGCAGGTCGATGACCTCAATGCTCGAGCCGTCCTCGGCGGCAGCGTTGGCTGCAGCGAGGGCAACGGGAACCAGAGGACCGTACGCGACGATGGTGGCGTCGGTTCCCTCACGGAGGACCTCGGCCTGGAATGGACTCGCCGGCACTGCCGACACGTCCACTTCACCCTTCAGCCAGTAGCGGCGCTTGGGTTCAAGGACGATCACTGGATCCGCACAGGTGACCGCCTGCTGGATCATCCAGTACGCGTCGTGTGGGTTGGACGGTGTGATGATCCGAAGGCCCGCCGTGTGTGCGAAAAGGGCTTCGGGCGACTCGGAGTGGTGCTCAACGCTGCCGATACCGCCGCCGTAAGGAATCCGGATGACGACCGGCGCCGTGAGGAGACCATCGCTGCGAGCGTGGATCTTGGCGAGCTGGGTGGTGATCTGGTTGAAGGCCGGGAAGACAAACCCGTCGAACTGGATCTCGCAGATTGGGCGGTAGCCACGCAGCGCAAGCCCGATGGCCGTCCCAATGATCCCGGACTCGGCGAGCGGGGTATCCACAACGCGGTCCGGCCCGAACTGGGCCTTCAGGCCCTCGGTGACGCGATAGACGCCCCCGAGGTCACCGATGTCCTCGCCCATCAACAGTGAAGTGGGGTGGGCGCTAAGCGCAGCTCGAAGACCCTCGTTGATTGCCTTAGCTATGGTCATGACGGGCATCAGCGCGAACCTCCCTCGACGTCGAATCCGGCTTCATAGTCCTTCCAGGCCTGCAGTTCCTCCTGGATGAGCGGGTGCGCTTCCGCGTAGGTAGTGGCGAAGCGGTGTTCCAGCCCGGGTGCTTCCATGGACAGGACGGCCGCCCGGAGCTTTCCGGCGAGACCTTTCGCTTCCTCCTCGAGCTCCTTGAAGAAATCGTCTCCCGTGCCCGTAGCGCGCAGGCGTTCCTCGACGCGGGTCAGCGGATCGCGCGCCACCCACTGCTCTTCCTCGGCGGCGAGCCGGTACTTGGTTGGGTCATCCGCCGTGGTGTGTGCGCTCATTCGGTAGGTGAAGGCCTCGATCAGGACGGGTCCTCCCCCGTTACGGGCGCGGTCGAGCGCCCATCGGGTCACCGCCTGCACCGCCAGGACGTCATTCCCATCCACGCGGATCCCGGGGAAGCCGTACCCATGCGCGCGGTGAGCAAGCGGTACACGCGATTGAACCTCGGTCGGCACGGAGATCGCCCAGTGGTTGTTCTGGCAGAAGAAGACCACCGGTGCATTGAACGACGCTGCGAAAACCATCGATTCATGGACGTCTCCCTCGGAGCTTGCACCGTCCCCGAAGTAGGCAACCGTAGCTGCCTTGGGGAGGGCCTGATCCACGAGTTGGTCCCGCTGCATTCCCATCGCGTAGCCGACCGCATGCAGACATTGGGCGGCAAGCACCAGGGTGTAGAGGTGGAAGTTGGAGTCCTTCGGATCCCAGCCTCCATTGGTGACACCCCTGAACAGTTTGAGCAGATCCGCGTGCGCAACCCCGCGTGCGACGGCAACGCCATGCTCGCGGTAGGTCGGGAAGGCGTAATCCTGCGATTGCATGGCTCGGGCCGAACCAATCTGCGCGCCCTCCTGGCCACGCATGGGTACCCAGAGGGCAAGCTCGCCCTGGCGCTGCAGCGCAGTCGCTTCCTGATCGAATCGACGGATCAGGTACATGTCCCGGTAGAGCGCGGCCAGTTCATCGTCCGCAGGCGCATAGCCTCGAAAAGGAGAGTCTTTCAGCTCGCCTTCGGGCGTGAGCATCTGGACCATCCCTGACGGGTCGGTCGGGTGCTCGGGGAGGTGGCGCGCGTCGAGCTGATCCTCTGCATCGAACTCGGCTGCAGGCAGGCGGGGTGTTGCCATACTCTGGTTCCTCGCAGGTAATATTCCGTGGGCAGTATACTTTCGGCATGTTCATGCACTACAGTGCATGCAGCAGTCTACCTAGAGTAACGATGACAACGCCTGCCGCCTATTTATGAACGGTCAGGACACGCGGACCGCTGGGATATCCGGCACAGAGCTCCAGGAACCGCGAGTTTGCCTCGGGTTCTCCGATGCTCACCCGGATGCCTTCGGTCCCGAAAGCTCGAACGGAGAGCGCATGCTGTTCAGCGAGCGCAGCGAACTCCGGGGTCTGTTCGCCCAGTGCGAGCCAGAGGAAGTTACCTTCCGCTTCCGGAATGTGCCAGCCCAGCTCCTTCAACCGTGAGGTTACGCGGGTTCGCTCGTCGACGAGGGCCTGCACCCGCTCCCTGACCTCATCGATGTGGCGTAGCGAGGTGACCGCTGCGTGCTCGGCGATCTGCGAAACTGCGAAGGGCGTAGCGCTGACACGGAGGTGCTCCGTGAGCTCCGGCTGGGAGATGGAATACCCCACGCGCAGCCCCGCCAGGCCGTGGGCCTTGGAGAACGTACGAAGGACAATGACGTTGGGATAGTCGCGGTACAGCTGAATTCCATCAACTGCTCCGGCTTTCCGGACGAACTCCACGTACGCCTCATCCAGAACCACGACGACGTTTGACGGAACGCGCTCGAGGAAACTCCGTACTTCCTGTTCCGTGAGCGCGGGGCCTGTCGGATTATTGGGCGTGCAGAGCAGGATGACCCGGGTTCGGTCTGTGATTGCAGCTGCCATGGCGTCAAGGTCGTGCGAAGAGTCCGGGAGTAGTGGAACCCGGACACTCATGGCTCCAGCCAGCCCCACACAGATGGGGTAAGCCTCGAAGGATCGCCATGGGTAGATGACCTCGTCGGGAGCGTCGTAGTCATTTTGGCCCGCGAAGGCAGCGAGTATCTGGTTGAGCGCGCCGAGGCTTCCTGCCCCGGTCACAATGTCTTCAGGCGGAACCCCAAGGAACCCGCCGAGTTCGGTGCGGAGGGTTGTTGTCATGGGGTCCGGGTAACGGTTCACCTGCGTTTGCCCGGAGATGGCTTCCAGCACCGCGGGCAGCGGCGGCAGAGGGTTCTCGTTCGAGGAGAGCTTGTAGCTCTCCAGGCCTTCCACAACTACCGGCGGTTTGCCGGCTGCGTAACGGGGAAGACGGCCCAGTACGCTCCGGGGGTGAATGCGTGTTACCTCTTCCGCGGCAACATCGGCGTGGTTTTCTGGTGCGCTCATGTGCACAAGCGTACTGGGAGGCAGTCGCACAGGGGCCGGACCTGAGCAGCGGGAACTTTCATTCGACCACGGGATTTGGGCACCTCGTATGACAGCATGAGTAAATGCTCAGGTTCATCGTGAGAGTCCTTATCAATGCGCTCGCTCTGTGGGTGGCAGCGTGGTTACTTCCCGGCATAGAACTGGGTGCTGAAGCCAGCTCTGAGGTGTCCGGCAACGGCACCGTGACAAGTGTTGTGTCCTATCTCTTCGTGGGTCTGGTGTTCGGTCTGGTCAATGCGCTCGTTCGGCCGGTGGTTTCGCTTCTCTCGCTTCCGCTGACGATCATCACCCTCGGCCTGTTCACGATCATCATCAACGCGGGCATGCTCATGCTGACCTCGTGGCTTACCTCGCTCACCCCGATTGATTTCGTCGTCGATGACTTCTTCTGGACCGCCATACTGGGAGCGATCATCATCAGTCTGGTCTCACTTGTGGCCGGGACGATCGCCGGCACGAGGCGCTGAGCCTTCCCTCATCCGGGGTTCGCTGACAGGCTCCTTCGGTGAAGCCGGATGCGCGCCGGTGAACGGTGAACGGGTCAGCTGGAAGACGTGTCGCTTGGCAACCCCTCCCGCCACAACAGTGCCGAGAGCAGCCGTGACCGGAGCGATGGACGGGTGAGAGCTCAGGTCCACGGCCTGCGCACCCTGCCGGTAACTGTCGATTTTGTGCGCGCCTTCCCCGTGCTTCAGCTGGTGGTCGAGCACCACCGACACCTGGTTGGGCCTGTCCGCGACGGGAACCAGATTGAGAGCCGGAATGTGATCCTTCTCGTGAGCCAGGTGAAGGAAGGTGGTCCCCGTCGGCACGTCCTCCTCAGCAATGGGTGAGCCTGCCGTCAGAACAAATTCAACCGAGTAGTGGTCTCCCACTCGCCCGCTGTTCGCCAGATTCACAGCATGCATTCCTCCCTGGCTGTAACCGACAAGCACTACATGGGCGCCTTCCTCGGCACCAACTTCCTCAAGCGCGCTCGCGACAGCAGCACCCACGTATTCGCTGTCAGCCAACTTCGCTTCAACGACTCCCCCCGGACCGAAGGGAAGTTCGGGATCCCGCATCTCCGTCCCCGGAATGACCACGACATACGTCGGTTCAGATTTTCCTTGCACTTCCAGGACTTCGAAGGCAGACCCGGGCTCAGCCGCGGCATGAGGAACCTGCGACAGCAAACCCTCGACCGATCCTTGCAACACGACCGAATCGCTCCCCGTCCGCTGCAGGGTCAGCGGCGTTGATGCGTACGGTGCGGAGGGAAGAAGCTGGGCGGCTGCGTGGCTTAGGTGGTCCCTCGTGGCGATTTCAGCCAACTCATAAGCCAGCCGGCTCCTTCTGATTCTGCCTGCTGTTTCCTCCAAGTTGGAGCTGCCCTCTGCGAGCTTTTGAAGGACCGTCTGAATCTCCTCCGCGGCAGAAGCGCCAAGTGCAACGGGCATACCGGGTGACATGAGGTCATTGCCCATTCGTGCGACCGACAGCCCCAACTCCACCTGTTTGATATCCCTCCACACTCCCTCCAGGTCCTTGGCTGCGTCAGTGACGATCCGCGCGCCGGCTTCCAGCTCCTCCCACTGGAATCGGATGCCGCCCACCCCTCCGATCACCTTGGCAACGCCGTCGACATCGGGCGGGTTGTGAACCGGTGCAAGGTTGTGCCCCGCGGTCATACCTGGGAGCCGTTCAGAACCAACTGCAGTGCGCTTCCGTAGGCGTCCATCGATACCGCAGCCTCCCGCAGGCGGGCAGTTGTCACAACGAGGGAGGTGGTGCGCTCCCCAAGAAAGGACCGGAAGTTACGACCGGCCGGAGACTCCCAATCGAGGTGTTCTGCTGCCCTCAGCCGTCTCAGCACCAGGTCAATCGCTTCCGCCTGCACGCGTAACTGCCTCGCCAAGTCGCGAACCACCTCCGAAGGCTCCTGCTCATGAGCGAGCCCCGACGTCGGGCTCCGATACATGCCTTCCCCTCCTTGAGTTTGATGTACTGCCCAAAACGGTAGGTTCAGCCGGACTGCCTCCGACCACCGCACAGGCGGTATGTGGACATCTCGCCTGCATCCGGCCGTTGTGGAGGGTCGTCACGCATGGGGCGGAAGTCCCCGCTCATGGAATGATTGGCTACATGCCGCACACTCCTTCATCCCGGGTCACCCTTGCGTCCGTTTCAATCCACCAGGGAGACAGCCAGGTCCCCATCGCACTGGGACCGCTTGACGGACGGTACCGTCCAGCCGTTGCTCCGCTGGTCGACTATCTCTCCGAGGCGGCGCTGAACCGGGACCGCGTGCACGTGGAGGTGGAGTGGCTGATTCACCTCACCCGCAAGAGCGTGCTGCCGGGCGCAGCTCCGCTCACCGGCGAACAGGAAGCAGCGCTGCGGGAAATCGTCAGCACGTTCGACGGAAGCGCAGTCAGTGAACTTGCGGAGATCGAGCGGGTCACAGTCCATGACGTCAAGGCCGTGGAGTACTTCATCGGGAGCCGACTCGACGGCATCGGCATCGCCCGCCTCAAGCCGCTGGTCCACTTCGGGTGCACCTCGGAGGACATCAACAACCTGTCCTACGCGCTCGGTGTAAAAGGCGCGGTGGAGGACATCTGGCTTCCGGCCGCCGCCTCCCTCGTACAGCAGGTCAAAGCGATGGCTGAGGAATCCCGGTCCGTCCCGATGCTCTCGCGCACCCATGGGCAGCCGGCTACCCCCACAACTCTGGGCAAGGAATTGGCGGTTGTGGCGCACCGTCTGGAGCGGCAGCTTGAGCGCATCCGCCGCACCGAGTACCTGGGCAAGATCAATGGTGCTACCGGTACGTTCGCCGCACACGTTGCCTCGGTACCCGGCGCCGACTGGCAGAGCATCGCCCGGGAGTTTGTGGAGGGACTGGGCCTGACCTGGAACCCCCTCACCACCCAGATCGAGTCCCACGACTGGCAGGCGGAGCTGTACGCCGACGTCGCGCGGTTCAACCGCATCCTCCACAACTTCTGCACGGACGTGTGGAGTTACATCTCGATCGGATACTTCGCGCAGGTGCCGGTGGCGGGAGCCACCGGGTCCTCAACCATGCCGCACAAGGTGAACCCCATCCGGTTCGAGAACGCCGAAGCCAACCTGGAAATCTCCTGCTCGCTCCTTGATGTCCTGGCGTCCACCCTTGTGACCTCCCGGTGGCAGCGTGACCTGACCGACTCCTCGTCCCAACGGAACATCGGTGTGGCCTTCGGCCATTCACTGCTGGCCATCTCCAATGTGGTGAAGGGCCTTGAGCGATTGGATGTCGCGGAATCGGTCCTGGCCGCGGACCTCGACACCAACTGGGAGGTACTGGGTGAAGCAATCCAGATGGTGATGCGGGCAGAGGCAATCGCCGGGACCCCCGGCATGGAAGACCCCTACGAGCGGTTGAAGGACCTCACGCGCGGGCAGCGCGTGGATGCGGAGCGGATGCGTGAGTTCGTGCTTGGGCTCGGTCTCTCCGCTGAAGCACAGGAACGCCTACTGGCACTGACCCCGGGAACCTACACAGGCATCGCGGATGCCCTCGTGGATCACCTCCGCTAAACAGTCTTACTCAGGGATAGGGGCCGGCGATGGCGGGGGTGTTGATCGGCTTTGCCATCGTGGGCGTGGTCATTTTTGTCGGCTATCTTGCCGGGAGGTACGAACTTGCAGGACGCGACGCCGGGCAGGTACTCAGCCGGACGGCGTTCTTCATCACCAACCCGGCACTGCTCTTCACCATCCTCGCGACGGCTGACCTGCAGGCCGTGTTCTCGGCTTACGCGCCGGTCGCCCTGCTGGCTTCGGTGGCCTCTGCCCTGCTCTACGTCCTGCTGAGCCGGCTTTGGTTCCGGCGGAGGGCAGCAGAAACGGCGGTCGGCGCGATGACCGGGTCATTCGTCAATGCAAATAACATCGGCATCCCCATAGCCGTCTACGCCCTCGGAGATGCCACGCCCGTAGCGCCTGTCCTCCTGGTGCAGCTGCTCATCCTCGTTCCCTTCTACCTCGCGTTTCTGGACATCTCCTCGGGCGGCAAGGCGTCCTTCGCCCGAATCGCCAGCCAACCGGTGCGAAACCCGATGATCATCGCGTCCATCCTCGGGGTGCTGGTTGCGCTTACCGGTTTGGACATTCCGGAGCCGGTCTATGAACCGCTCGTCCTCCTCGGCGGAGCGGCAGTGCCGTTGGTCCTGCTCGCGTTCGGTATGTCCCTGCGTGGAAGCCGCCCCCTCGGGGCGCGGGGAGTACGGACCGAAGTCATCGTGGCTACGCTCATCAAAACCGCGTTCATGCCGGTCATCACCTACGTGCTGGCCCGCTTCGCCTTCGGCCTGGAGGACGAGCTGCTCTTCGGGGCAGTCGTCATGTCCGCCCTGCCCACCGCACAGAACACGTTCCTCTTCGCCAGCCGCTACAACCGCGGAGTCCCGATCGCGCGCGACGTAGTGGTGCTGACCTCCGCGCTGGCGGTCCCCTCGCTCATCATCGTGACCGCGCTACTGGCGTAAGGCCAGCTCCGTCGTCGTCTTTTCGTGGCTGTCCCAGCGCCGCAGTGTGGTGAGCAGGAGCTGTCCGTTGAGGGCAGGTAAAAGGTCAGTTGCCTGGGCGACCTGGCCCGCGTCCATTCCCCGAGCAAGCGTGATGTGCGGTACCCACCGGTCCGGCACACAGTTTCCGGCAACACCCGGAATGTCCATGAGGGTGTCATGCACTGCCCTATGCAGTTCCAGAAGTGCGCCGCTCACGACGCCGAGGCGCGCCAGCACCTGCCCGCGCCCGGTTCGAAAAAGCACGAGCCCCGCGATGTGGATGGGCAGCGGCAACGCCTGGGCGATTGAGGCCAGCGCGGTGTCGTGCTCGCCCGGGATGCGTGGAGCGGCCAGCAGGGTGATGTGAGGGCGGTTTGACGCGGCGGTGTGGCTGGCCTGTGAGGGCAGGCCGGCGCGCTTGAGCGCGTCCCAGTCGGAGCGGAGGTGCTCCTCCCCGGGATCATCGAGGAGGAGCTCCACGCTGTCCATGGTTAGTGCGGATTCTGCCGGTAGTCACCGACACCCATGGAGCCGTCTTCCTCCACCGTGCCCGTCCGGGGGTCGTACTGCGGTCGCTGATAGGCCAACTCGCCCCCGCTGCGTCCCCCGAAAGGCCTGCCGTGGTCGGCATACTCCTCGCGGAAGAAGGCGAGGCACCAGCCGCCAAGCTGCACGCGCGCGCCGGTCCTCAGGATCGATGGCCCGTCGGGCTGGACGCTGCCGCGCACCGGTCCGTGCGGGATCAGGACGTACTCGTCGTCGGCGTTGTGTTCCACTGTCGCATGAACGGGTTCCAGCCCGTCGAGCACCAGATCCGCCTCCGGTGAACCGCCGATGACCAGCTTCTCCCCGACCAGGTTCACCTCCCGCGGAATCTGGCCGTTCCAGGTGTCGGAATCCTGAACAAAGATGAGCCGTGGCCGTCCGCTGCCCGGCGTGTGGTGGGTGGTGGTCACCTGCCGTCGGATGCGGCGGTTCACGGTGGGCACCAGGGGAAACGGGGTCGACGGCGGCAGCAGCGGCGCGCTCGATCCCTGCTGCCAGTTCGCTCCCCTGATGAGGGGCGCCAGCGCCGCGATGGATCCCGCGCGGATATGCGGCGATCGCGTCATGAGGCGCTGAGCCATGGAGGTTTCCACCTTCCCGATACTGACCAGCCTTCCGCTGGGCCCGGCGATCGTCACCGTCAAACCCTGGTCTGCAAGGCCCGCTGCCAGTTGCCGCACGCCGGCCAGTGAGGGGAAACCCCGGCCGCCTCCTGCTGCAGCTGGATCGTCACAGTAGATGGTGACCTCTGAGCCGGCGGCACTCACGGTGCCGTTGAGCGCCTGCGGCGTGCCGTCGTCGTCGTTCTGGTAACGGGAAAAGGTCAGGTCGATGTCCAGACGGACACGCGGTGCCACGATCAGCGCCGGTGGGTGTCGGAACCCGGCGCGTCGTTGTCACTTGTGGTGACCCGCACGGTGCCGTTCAACTTCCAGGTTGCGCGCGGCGCATCCGGTCCGATGTCCCGGGGGACCTCGATGGTCATATCGATGAAGCTGTAGTTGACGGCTGCGCCTTTACCGGTGAGATAGGACCACATCTCCTCAGCGAGGTCGGCCCAGTCGCGGATACTGCGGTTGTTTTCAACAGAGGTGTTCTCAGACATGGCGAATTCCTGTACTTATTCGACTCTGTCCGGCGCCCTCTACCCGCCTGACCTGACAACCCTGAGCCTAATCGTTCCACCCCCCGCTGTGAACCCGTTCGCCGGGACCGTCTCCGTCAGGCCAGCCACTTCTGCGCCTCAAGGGTAAGCTCCTCGCGGCGGGCATCATCCATGCGATCCAGCAACCGCACGCTCATGCTGGACCGCGGGTTCCTGATCAGCAGCTCACGGTAATCGGCGACGAACTGCCAATACAGCGCGTTCCACACCGCTTCCCACCCTCCCGGCCGCAGATCACTCATCTTCCGCAGGTAATTGCTGCCGCTGACGTAGGGCTTGGTGATGATGGCGTTGCCTGCAGCGAACTGGCTCATCGCGTATACATTGGGCACCATGACCCAGTCGTAGGCGTCGATGAACATGGTCATGAACCACTCGTACACGTCATCGGGATGCAGGCGGAGCAGTAGTGCGGCATTCCCAAGCACCATCAGCCGCTCGATATGGTGGGCGTAACCGGTGGCGAGGACGCGGCGGATGACGGTGTCCACCGGTTCAATCCCCGTACTGCCGTCATACCAGGAGCACTCCATCCGCCGGGACACCCCAAGATAGTTGCTGCCTCTTACGCGCCTGCCATGCACGACGTACGAAGCCCGCATGTATTCACGCCATCCGATGATCTGGCGGATGAACCCCTCAACGCTGGCGATCGGCGTGCCGTGCCGCTCCGCGAAATCAAGAACAATGTCGACGACGTCGGCCGGCTTCAGCAGCCCGGTGTTCAGACTGGAGCTGAGCGCGGAGTGGAAGAGGAAGGACTGATTCTCCGCTATGGCGTCCTCGTAGGGTCCGAACAGCTCGAAGCGCTCGGTCAGGAACGTCTCCAGGGCGTCGGCGGCGTCACGGTGCGTGACCGGCCAGTTGAACCCGTCGGCACTGCCGGGATTGTCGGGGAAGGCCGTGCGCACCCAGCTCCGGGCGGAGGTGACGTCGTCGTCGTTCGCGTGGTTGAAGGTGGGGAGGGCAGGGACCATCAGCTTCTTCGGCAGTTTCTTCCGATTGTCCGTGTCAAAGCTCCACCGGCCGCCGGTCGGTCCACCGTCGGCGTCAAGGAGGATGCCCAGCCGCTTCCTTTGCCATTCGTAGAAGTTCTGCATCCGCCAGCCGCTGTGGGTGAAGTACTGACTCAGGTCCGCCCTGGTGCACAGGAACGCCGGCGTGTCCTCGACAGTTGCCTCGATCGATAATCGTCGGAGAGTCCGGGTGAGACGTTGCGACAGCCAGTCGTCGACGACGTCGTAATAGCTGCAGGACGTCGCACCGATCCGCTCCAGCACCTCTGCGAGCGCCGCCTGGCTGGACCCGGAAGCATCCGTCTCCACATACTCGACTGCTCGCCCGGATTCCCGGAGACGCCGCGCGAATGCGCGCATGCTCGCCCGGTGCAGGACCAGCTTCTGCACATGGAACCGGTACTGGCGGAAGAAGAGGTCGTCCTCCACCAGGATGAAGCACCGCGAGGCCGGGGCGGCGAGGTGCTCCTCGAAAAGCTGGTGCGGAAAGATCAGCTGGGCGTGCATGTGCACACAGTAGTACCACTGTCGGGAACGGCTACCGTAACGGGGCGCCCCAGCTGTACCTGTGCCTCACGGCACCCCGTCAGTTGCCCGTCCAGACATAGAACTTCTCCGGCCTGCCCGCCGCCCCGTACTTCGGGACAATCCGGGCGTTGCCCTTTGTCACGAGATATTCGAGATACCTGCGGGCGCTCACCCTGGCGAGGCCCAGTTGTGCCGCCACCTCGGACGCGGAGAAGCCGACGCCGGACGAGCGGAGCGCACCAACCACGGCCTCGAGGGTGGGCTGGGAGAGGCCCTTGGGCAGCGTGGCGGTCAGGACGGCCGGCGAAACGCCGGAGCCGGCTCCGCGCGGCGCCGTCGCAAGCAGGCGGTCGATGTGCTCCTGATTGAGAGGGCCGGCTGAGATCGAGCTGTGTTCCACAATGTTCGCGCGGTGGCGGACGTAGTCGTCCAGGCGCTGCATCAGGACCTTCGAATTGAAGGGCTTCACGAGGTAATGCAGCACTCCGCCCGCCATTGCGGCACGGACCGTTTCCAGTTCCCTGGCGGCGGTGATCGCGATGATGTCCACCGGATCCCCGGGCAGGTTGCGAGCGGCACGGAGTACCTCGATGCCGGACATATCGGGCAGGTGGATGTCGAGCAGCATCAGTTCCGGCCTCAGCTCCCGGACCATCTCGAGCGCCTCGCCCCCTGACTTCGCTACGCCGACGACGTCGAACCCGCCGTGCGCGAGGAGGAACCCTGAGTGCACACCGGCGATC
This sequence comes from Arthrobacter sp., assembly GCF_031179385.1. Lineage (GTDB taxonomy): Bacteria > Actinomycetota > Actinomycetes > Actinomycetales > Micrococcaceae > Arthrobacter_D. Next base: position 20,711 of record NZ_JAPSHV010000026.1, read on the forward strand.
TCGTGATCGTCGTCGACGACCAGCGTACGAATGAGGTTCACGGGGTCAGCACCCCGTGGGACCCCTGCCGCTGTGCCCCGTCGAACGGAGCAGGCACTGGGCCAAGGGTCACAAGGACGTGGGCTCCGCCCAGCACCGACTCGTCGACCGTCACCGATCCTGCACGGCGCTCCGCCACTCTCTGCACCAGTGCGAGGCCGAACCCGCGTGACGCGGCCCCCGCGGACTCCTTGGTAGAAAACCCGGAGGTGAAGACCTGCGCCCGAAGACTTTCGGGGATGCCGGGGCCGTCATCGGACACTGCGATGATGCAGCCCTTGGCGTGTGAGGTCAGTTCGACGTGAATGGTTCCGTTGGAGCCCACTGCGTCAACCGCGTTGTCGATGAGATTGCCGAGTACCGTCACCGGATCAGTGGTGCCGTCTGGTTCAAAAGTTGACGATTCATCGACGATCAGTGAAATGCCCTTCTCCGCGCAGATTGTGGTCTTGGCCATCAGAAGGCTAGCGGTATCCGGGTCGCTGACGCCCGGTGACACATCGCCGGATACCACCGAGCCGCCGTGGCCGGATCGGGAAATGAAGTCGACCGCCTTCTCCGTACGGCCAAGCTCCAGAAGACCTGAAATAACATGCATCTTGTTGGCGAACTCGTGCGCCTGGCTGCGAAGCGCCTGCGTGACATCCCGTGCGCCGTCGAGATCCAGCAGGAGCTGGTGCAGTTCCGTGCGGTCGCGCAACACCAGGACGCTGCCGACCCGCCTCCCATCGACGACGGCGTCACTTGAGCGGGCGAGCAGCACCCGTTCTCCCACAAGGACGGTTTCATCGGCATCACCGGCGGCTCCGAACATCTGCGCCAGAGCCGGTTCGAGTACGGATTCGGCAGGGCTGCCGATCGCTTCATCCCCAAGGTCGAGCAATCGCTTTGCCTCGTCATTGAGCACGGCCAACCGTCCACGTTCGTCGACCGCCACTACCCCTTCGCCGATTCCGTGAAGCATTGCATCACGGGTTTCGAGGAGCACAGCGATTTCCTCAGGTTCCAGGCGGTAGATACGGCGCCAGATGAGCCGGGAAATCCAGATTGAACCGGCGGTTCCGACGAGCGCGGCCGCCACCAGCCAGGCGAGCAGCACGGGCAGGTCCTCCTGCAGGTCGGCGGCGAGCGTCGATTCCAGCGTGCCGACGGAGGCGGTGCCGATGACGGAGCCATCCGCACCGCGGATGGGCACCTTCACGCGCCAGGACTCCCCAAGCGTTCCGGTCTGGGTGCCGATGAACGTTTCGCCCGAAAGGGGTACGGAGGGATCAGTGGATACCATGCGGCCGATCATGTCCGGATTCGGGTGGGAGTAGCGTATGCCGACGTCGTCCGTCACCACGACGTAGGTGACTCCCGTGGCCTGTGTGGTGAGCTCAGCAATCGGCTGGATGACCGCGCTGGGGTCCTCGTCGTCGAACGCGTCGACGACGGATGGCAGTTGTGCGATGGACTGGGCCACGCCGACCATGCGGCCCTGGTAGGCGTCGCGGATCTGCTGCTCCTGCATCCGCACGGCCACCGTTCCCGCGACCAGGACGATGATCAGCACAATCAGCAACTGCAGGAAGAACAGTTGTGATCTAAGCGACATTGACCGGATCATGCTTTCATTCTCCCACGATCGGGTGTAGTGACCCCCGCCTCCCCTGTGACCACAAAGACCACTACGCACGTTGTGACCGCATTATTTCCGTCACACCTGCCCGAACCTACGATGAACCGGAAACGTGTGGTGAGGCGCATCACACTTGAGGAAGGAAAAATCCATGAAGCTCGAAAGCACAATGAGGCGCTTGTCGACTGTAGGCGTCATCGGCGTCGCATCGGTTCTTGCCCTGTCCGCCTGCGGCAGCACGTCCGGCGGAGGAGAGGCAGAGGCAGGCATCGACCGCCTCAACATCATCGTTCCTGCTGACCCGGGCGGCGGCTGGGACCAGACCGGCCGCGCGATGCAGAAGGATCTCCAGGAGAACGACCTCGTGGGCAACGCATCGGTCGTCAACGTGGGCGGCGCCGGTGGCACCAATGGGCTCGCCCAGCTTGCCACCGAGCAGAACCCGGACACGCTGATGGTCATGGGCTACGTCATGGTTGGCGCGGTCGAGACCAACGCTGCCCAGACCCGCATTGAGGACACCACACCCATTGCACGGCTGACGGAGGAGCCTCTGGTCGTCGTCGTACCGGCGGACTCACCTTTCCAGACCATCGATGACCTCCTTTCCGCGATCGAGAAGGACGGCCAGGGAGTTTCCATCACCGGCGGTTCAGCTGGCGGCGCGGATCACATCCTCGCGGGTCAGATGCTGAAGGAAGCCGGCATCAGCCCCGACAACCTCAACTACATCCCGTACTCCGGCGGCGGTGAATCCCTCGCGGCGCTGCTCGGCAACAAGGTGTCCGCAGGCATCTCCGGTGTCGGCGAGTACGCCGAGCAGGTCAAGGCGGGCGAACTGCGCGCGCTGGCCGTTTCGGGCGAGGAGCCCGCTACCCAGCTGCCCGACGTTCCGACCCTGACGGATGAGGGCGTCGACCTCGTGCTGACCAACTGGCGCGGCGTCGTGGCACCGGGCAACATCGATGAGGCCAAGGCCGCCGAGCTCACCGAACTCGTGACCGAGATGGCGGAAACGGAAGCCTGGAAGACCACGCTGGAAACGAACGCCTGGTCCGACGCCTTCCTCGCCGGTGAGGAATTCGAGGCCTTCCTGACCGAAGACATCGCAGCCGTCAAGACCACGCTCACCGAGATCGGTCTGCTGTAACAGCGATGAGCACTTCACTCAACGGGACGTCGGGAGGGCGCGGTACCAACGCCGCGCCCTCCCGGCCCGTCGGCGAACTGGTCTTCGCCGGACTCATCGTCTGCATCGGCATTGTCGGTTTCGTTGCCGGCGCCGGCATTCCGATCCCACCATCGGCCGGCGTCGTCGGCCCCCGGGTCTTCCCCTACCTCGTCTCGGGGATCATGGTGGCGATCGGGATCGGCCTGATCATCCAGCTGCTCCGCGGTCACACCGGCGCAGCCGAGGAAGGCGAGGACATTGATCCCGACGTCAAGACCGACTGGCTGACCGTCGGCAAGCTCGTCGGCTTCCTTGCTGTTCACATCGCGCTCATCGTCCCCCTCGGCTGGCCAGTCGCGGCAGCGGTGCTGTTCTTCGGATCTGCCTGGTCGCTCGGTGCGAAGCCGTGGTGGCGCAACGCAATCATCGCGATCGTTCTTGCGCTGATCCTTCAGTTCGTGTTCGCGGGACTCCTGGGAGTCTCGCTGCCGCCGGGATTCCTCCTGGAAGGGGTGGAGATCTTCAATGGATAACTTCCTCGCGCTGATGGAAGGCTTCAGCGTCGCGATGCAGCCAATCTACCTGCTGTACGCGTTGGGCGGCGTGCTCGTCGGCACCGCCGTCGGCGTCCTGCCGGGCATCGGCCCCGCCATGACCGTGGCGTTGCTCATGCCGATCACCTACAGCCTGGACCCGACGGCGGCGATCATCGTCTTCGCGGGCATCTACTACGGCGGCATGTACGGCGGTTCAACAACCTCCATCCTCCTGAACACTCCCGGTGAATCGGCGTCCATTGTCACTGCCCTCGAGGGCAACAAGATGGCGAAGGCGGGCCGGGGTGCGGCGGCGCTGGCGACGGCGGCAATCGGCTCCTTTATCGCCGGCACGGTAGCCACTGTGCTGCTGAGCTTCGTTGCACCCTACGTCGCGGAATTCGCCGTCCAGATCGGCCCCACCGAATACGTGGCGCTGATGATTGTCGCGTTCCTGACTGTCGGCGCACTCCTGGGTTCCTCGGTACTGCGTGGCCTCGCGTCGCTTGGGCTTGGTCTCTTCATCGCACTGATCGGCGTCGATGCACTCACCGCGCAGCAGCGGTACACCTTCGGGAACCCGTTCCTTGCGGACGGTATCGACGTGGTGCTCGTTGCAGTGGCGCTCTTCGCCGTGGGCGAGGCGCTGTACGTGGCCTCCCGGCTCCGGCACGGTCCTGTGAAGGTCATCCCGGTGGCCGGACGCTGGACGAGCTGGATGCGCAAGGAGGACTGGAAGCGTTCGTGGAAGCCGTGGCTTCGCGGCACCTTCATCGGTTTCCCGGTGGGAACCATCCCCGCCGGCGGCGCCGACGTCGCGACATTCCTTTCCTACGCCTCCGAGCGGAAACTCGCGAAGGGTGAGCGGCGGAAGCAGTTCGGCAAGGGAGCGATCGAGGGTGTCGCCGGTCCTGAGTCGGCCAACAACGCAGCCGCAGCCGGCGTCCTCGTCCCGCTGCTGACCCTCGGCATTCCGACGACGGCAACCGCCGCCATGATGCTCGTCGCTTTCCAGCGTTACAACATCCAGCCCGGACCCCTCCTGTTCGAGGTTGAGGGCGCACTGGTGTGGGCGCTGATCGCGAGTCTGTACGTAGGCAACCTGATGCTGTTGGTCCTGAACCTGCCGCTCGTCGGCATCTGGGTGAAGATCCTGCAGATTCCCCGGCCCTACCTCTACTCCGGAATCCTCGTGTTCGCCGCGATGGGCGCCTTCTCGGTGAACTTCACTCCGGTGGATGTGTTCGTGCTGCTCGTGGTCGGCGTTCTGGGGTTCTTCATGCGCCGCTACGGCTACCCGATTGCCCCACTGGTGGTCGGCATCATTCTCGGCCCGATCTTCGAGGACCAGCTGCGACGCTCGCTGGCCATCTCGCAGGGTGATCCGATTGCCCTGGTGAGCACGCCGATAGCTGCGACGATCTACATTGTCCTGATCGTCATCTTCGCCCTTTCCTTCTGGCTCAAGAAGCGCCAGAAAGCCATGGAGTCCGAGGTGGTCGACCCCACACCGGTAGCAGTCGTTGAACAGAAAGAAGGCGGAAAATGAGTGCCGTAGTGCTGGGTTACGTCCCGAACGCGTTGGGCGACGCCGCAGCGAACGCTGCGGTGCGCGAAGCCCGTCAGCGTGGAGCGAAGCTGGTGGTGGTCAATACCACCCGTGCCGACCGCCTCGTGGATCCGGCCTTCGCCGACGACGACGACATGTCACGCCTGCAGGTCACGCTCCAGGAATCCGGTGTGGACTTCACCGTCCATCACGGCACCTCCAAGGACACCGCGGCCGAGGACGTGCTCGAGGCGGCAGAACGCAATGCGGCTGAACTGATCGTCATCGGGCTGCGTCACCGCACTCCTGTCGGCAAGCTCATCATGGGATCGACCGCACAGTCGATCCTGCTCGGCGCGGCGTGCAACGTGCTGGCCGTGAAGGGCTGAGCATTCCCCGGCTCGGTGACGTGCAGGTCTGACCGCGCACGCAGAGGGGCCCCCGGTGTGTCCTGACCGACATGCCGGGGGCCTCCTTACTGCCCGTGTGTGAGGCGGCGTCGTTGCCTGCGGGACTGCGTTGTTGCTTGGGAGACAGGGTTCGCTAGACGCTGGCCCGCTCGGCGAGGATGCCGTCGATCTGGCCCATCGCCTGCTTCATGCCCTCTTCCATGCCCATCTCAAGCATCTGCTGGAGCTGGTCGGCGCTCTCGAAGCTCGATGTGACGGTCATCCGGGTGCGGCCGGCCTCCACCTCCTGCAGGGTGACAACGGCATGGGTCTCGCCCATCGCGTCCACCGGCGCTCCCGACTCGTCCGCGAAGCCGTCGTCAAATTCAAGGCGGCTGGGCGCTTCCACGGCGGTGAACTTCCACCAGCCCCTGCTGACCTCACCTTCGGGACCGGTCATGTAGTAGCTCGCCGAACCTCCCTGGCGGAAGTCATGCTTCTCGAACGTGGCCGGCCAGGTGGGCGGACCCCACCAGCGCTCGAGCTGGCGGGGATCTTCCCAGATCTGCCAGACGCGTCCGACGGCGGCGTCGAACTCCGCGACGAGCGTGAAGCTGAGAGCCTCAAGGTCCCTGTCGGTGCTGATGATGCCCATGATGTTGCCCTTTCCTGAGTTGGCTTCTAGTCCTCTGCGAGGATGTCTGCTATCCGGTCGACCCGCTGACGCCAGATCTTTTCGTACTCGTCCAGCAGTTGACGGGCTCTCCTGATAGCTTCCGGGTTAGCCCGCACGATTTGCTCCCTTCCACGTTTCTCCTTGGTGACCAACGCTGCGCGCTCGAGCACCGCTACGTGTTTCTGTACTGCCGCGAAGCTCATGGCGTAGTGGGCAGCCAGGGCCGAAACGGAATGCTCCTCGCCGATGGCACGGACCACAATGCTGCGGCGGGTGCTGTCCGCGAGAGCGTGGAACAAGAGGTCCACTTCGGAATCTGAAAGCTGATCTACAACCATTTGGTTGTAGATTACCCCCGGGCTGTGACCTCGTCAAGAAGTATGTCGACGGCGGTTCAGAGCACCGTGTAGCGGGTCTGCACCGCGCCGCCGTCGAAGGTCTTCACGTCGTCAAGCCGCAGGCGCACATCGGAGGGCACCGCACCGAAGAGCGGCTTGCCTTCACCGATGAGTATCGGGAGCCGCGTGAGCGTGAGGGTGCTGATCATGCCGGCAGCCAGGAAAGAGCGCACAGTCCTGCCGCCGTCGACATAGACGTTACGGGCGCCGTCGTCGTCAAGCATTGCGGTGACTTCCTCGAGGGAACGCGCGACACGGATACGCGGGTCCTCTGCCTGCAGGGTTGTACTCAGCACGAACACAGGGGTTTCACCGTAGAACCATTCGCCCATCCCCCGGACCACGTCATACGTGCTTCTTCCCATGACCAGGTGGTCGACCGAAGCCATGAACTCGTTGAAGCCCGAGTCGCTGGGGTCGTCAGCCCCGCCGGCGGAACCGCCCATCAGCCAGTCGAGGCTGTCGTCAGCCCTGGCGATCATGCCGTCGACGCTCATTCCAATGAATACATGCCCGGACCACTCCCGCTGAGTCATGGCAGCATCGTAGACCCGGGGCCAAGCAATCGGGACCCTGTAATTCCGGAAATCAGCCCTTCCGCTGCGCCTGTGCACCCTCGCGGACGATCAAGTCCACGATCGCGAGAACATCCTGCAGCTCCTCGCCGCTTTGTTTCTCGGAGCTCGCACCCGCGAAAAAGGCGGCGTCGTAATACAGACCGTCGCCGAGCAGCTTCACTGCGCGCGCGACACCGCGACTGCCGAGCTCCGCCTCAAGCGCCCCTAGCCACTGCTCCTGAATGAGCGTGAAGGTGGCCTGCGCCTTGGCGTGTCCCTGCTGGGCCAGGCGGGCCATCGCAATCAGGGCCCGGTCCAAGGGGCTGTTTTCATACATCGAGGTGCGGACGTAATAGCGCGCGGGCCCCTCCGGATCGGCGGCCATCGCCTCCCGGTCTCGTGCGACAAGTCCGACAAGCCGGTCGGCCAGTCCATCGACCAAGGCTTCCTTGGACCGGAAGTGATAGAGCAGGCCGCCCTTGGAAACGTCGGCGGCAGCAGCCACCGATTCCATCGTGGCGCTGCGCTCACCTTCGCTGATGAGGATGTGTTCGAAGCTGTCGAGAATGCGCTCGCGGGCAGTTGCCATGACGTTCATCATACTGAACCCTGGGAGCTTTACTGTACCGGCTGGACGGTATAGCGTGGAACCCATGACCCAGTACACCCCTGCCTCGACGGTTGCTTCCCCAACGGTCGAATCCCCTCATGCCGGACGCCGGGAGTGGCTTGCCCTTGCCGCGCTCATGCTGCCGGTCCTGCTGGTGGCCGTGGACAATACCGTATTGAGCTTCGCCATGCCGGAGATCTCGCTGGCCTTCAATACGAGCGGTACAACCCTGCTATGGATCATCGACAGCTACCCGTTGGTTCTGGCCGGCCTGCTGGTCGCGATGGGCAGCTTCGGTGATCGATTCGGACGTCGCCGCCTCCTCATGATCGGCGCGACCGGCTTTGCGGTGTTCTCGGTAGCTGCGGCCTTTGCGCCGACAGCCGAACTGCTCGTGGCGGCCCGCGTGGGGCTGGGTGTCTTCGGCGCAATGCTGATGCCCTCGACGCTTTCCCTGATCCGCAACATCTTCCTCGACCGCAACCAGCGGCGCCTTGCCGTTGCGGTGTGGGCCGCGGGCTTCTCTGCCGGTGCAGCGCTGGGACCGCTTGTCGGTGGTGTCCTACTCGAGCACTTCTGGTGGGGATCGGTCTTCCTGCTTGCTGTCCCCGTTCTGATGGTCCTGCTCGCAGTCACCCCGCTGCTGGTGCCCGAGTCTGCTGACCCCAACCCCGGACGGGTGGACTACGTCAGTATCGCGCTGTCCATCGGCACCATGCTGCCCATCGTCTTTGCCATCAAGTCATTCGCCAAAGATGGGTTCACTGCGGTAGCGGCTGCCGCCGTCGTCGTTGGTTTTGCAGCCGGCGTCACCTTCGTGCGGCGGCAGCTGAAGCGCGGAAATCCGATGCTGGACGTGCGGCTCTTCACCGTCCGGCCTTTTACGGGCGCTGTCCTGGTGA
>NZ_JAPSHV010000027.1 GCF_031179385.1 Arthrobacter sp.
CGATTGCCTGCTGCAGTACTGCCCGGACCGGCGGTGCCAGTGGGACATCCATCTCCGCGACCCACAGCGGCAGGACATCGGCGGGGTAGGTACGCCATTTGAGGCTTGAGCGCTCTCGTAGCTGCTGAAGGGTCAGTTGGCTGAGCGGGTTCATAAGGTCAATCTATACAGAGTGCAGCGCCGGTCTGCGATAGGTGCAGGACACAAAAATGCCCCGCCAAAGGCGAGGCAATTTCGTGTTGAGTTTGGTGGAGCTGAACCCCGACTCGCTGATAGGTATTCGAGTTCAATCCATGTTCCCTTGATAACCCGTATCACACGATATCGCTGGTATCTCGCGGGTTGCTTCGCTTTCACCGCTCCCGTGACACTCCGTAAGATCCCCTGTTTTCCTCCTTGAAGCACCGAGTAAACGGCGGAATTGTGCGTTATCTGGATGATGCCGGAAAGAGTGCTTCGGTGGGGTTGGCCGGACAGAGTTTCGGGTCACTCAGTCCCCCAGCTGAAGTTCATGACGCAGCGCCAATGAACGATTCACCGACCTCTTAGGCAATATAAGGAGGGAGCCGCAGCGGGGACAGGGCTTGCTCCTGCCCCCCATGGACGTTGAATTTGGCCAGCTTGCCAGCGCCGGTCCAGGTAATAACCCACAGCGATCAGCCCCAGCATTGCACCGCTGGCGAACCGTTCGTCGATCCACACCCCCCGCACCCGCGGGACCATATCAGGAAACTCGGTCTGCAAACCTCCAGTGCCAGGAAAACCGAACGCCGCGCCCATGGACGCCCAGAAGAACGCCGGCAATAGCGCCCCCATTGCGATGTCTCGCTGTGGTGCCGAGCCCCTACGATTCAACACCCATAAACCGCCCAGCCCCAGCAACGCCCCCATAGCGACCGTTTGCGCGTCATGGAACCTGGCGTGCGGGGGCCAGTTGGGATTGAACAAATGTGTCCGATTCCAGTCCGCCGCGAATCCGCCAACAGCGGTGGCACCAGCCACGACTTTGAGAACCTTCCGACCTGCAGACACGCCCTGTCCCTCCCACTCGCTCACTCCTTGACCAGACCACGCCACTCATGGTGGGCCTTGAACATTACGCCGCGCACCTCCTCCTGTCTGTACCTGTCAGCCAACTGATGTGAACACACACCCGAGGTCCTCAGCCATACACAACCACCACATCACACACCTCCACCGAGTGCTCAGGGGAGAGTGAACACAGAAAGCTTTCTCACTGATGGGCGGAGGTCATAACTGAGAGTATTGGAGCGCCTGGGTTCGGGGGTTTTGCCGCAGTAGGTGTACCTGCAAACCCGTTCAGCGATGTGTGGAACGGCTGCTGGAATGATCATCACCCCTGCATAGAGGGTGGAGGGGTCGATCTTGGCTGACCGCAGGCTGTTTTCGTACGCATAGATCGATATGGGCGGTCCCACGATCTCCCGCGCAGGTTCCCCTTTGATGAACTGGTTGACGCTGCGGCCTCCAACGAGGATTTTGATCTGTACGCCGGGCATCTCGGCTGCGGCGTTACATGCGGCGCGGAGAGCCGTGGTCAAGTCTGGAAAGCATTCATGCCCGGGGCAGGCCAGGTGCAGGACCGGCACGTTGGTGCCAGCTATCTGGCTGATCGCGAACGACAAAGTGTCGGCTGAGCCAGTTGGTAGTTTCCGCACCCTTGCCCTGATCAGTGGACTGTCGCTGGGTGAGCGCCGCGCAGGTGCAACGCTTACTCGAGCATCCACCCTCTCCACTGATTAAGGGCCTGCAGCGAACCCCGTCATCTCCGGCCCATTAACAGGGGGGAACTCTCGCAGTGCAAGCAAGGAAGGCTAGTGGCTGGTGCGACCCCGGGTGGAAGAAAGCCTCGGAGGTAATACCCGGTCGGCCACCACGCCGGTCACTACCGAGAACACTGCTTTGTGCAGGACATCAACGGCTCTTTCACCCGCGGGCCAGGTCGCCGGCGGCGCGCCGACACCAGTGGAGTTCTCGATGGTCTGATCGAATCCGAGGCGTATCACGGTGTGCCAGAGGTTCGCGTGCACCCCGCGGATACCGGTCACGGCCCAGATCCCCCGCAACGCACCAAGAGCCGCACCCGTGGCGTAATGCATAAGGTGATTCCACACCACAGGCTTAGCGCCATCACCTGTTTGCTTGCCAAGCAGCGCCAATAACGCCCGAGCGGGCACATAGGAGTTCGGGCGGTGGGTAACGGCCTGTTCAAGCTTCTCACCAACCGCCATTACTGCTGCTCCGGCAAGTCCTGCTGCCGCTCCGGTTGCGGCCGCTCCACCCAGTTCGTTAAGACGAGATGCCCTGGTCATGATCTTCCCTTCCTAATTTTCTCACTGTTTCACTACTACTCAGTCGGATCACCGACGGAATCCACACGAACAGGACGGGAAACACCACAAAGGCTGCCACCATAGTCCATCAGTCAGACAGCAAACCAACATCGCCGGCCTGATGCCCAGAGGTGATGTAGGACCATTACTCCCGAAGTCCCATAAACAATGATAAGCACGCTTACCGATTTCGCACCGGCCTCATAACCGCGCTTCACACTGAAGTCATTGGCGGTTTCCAGCAGCGCCGGGCGAATGAGGCCTAGGGCGCCAAGAACTTCGAGTGTGCCGATGGTTTTGAGACTGGCTGCTTGGCTTTCGGCTGGTGGCGTCTGGACAAAACTTTCAGAGTGCAGCAGTGTGGGGCTTGGTCATCCTGACCGGTTTTCACTGATAAGGAGATGCAAAAAGTGACGCTGCCACAAGGAATAACTCCAGGTGTCTGGGTTCTTGACATGTCGCACAGTGAGATTGCATTCACGGTCCGGCATGCGGGCATCAGCAAGGTGCGCGGCCGCTTCCTCGAGGCTTCCGCCGAGGCCCGGATCGGGGAGTCTCTGGCCGACGCGTCGCTGCACGCCACGGTCAAAACTTCCAGTTTCGATTCCGGTGACGCCAACCGGGATGCCCACGTGAAGGGACCGGAATTTTTTGATGTGGAGAAATATCCGGAGATGACATTCCGCGCCACGTCCATAGAAGGTGACGGCGAGGACTATACGCTGACTGGCGATCTAACTATCAGGGGAGTGACTAGGTTGGTGGAACTGGAAGTGGAGTTCAGCGGTGTGGCTGTGGACCCTTTCGGTGCCACGCGCGCAGGCGCCTCGGCCGAGGCCGAGATTAGCCGCAAGGACTTCGGCCTGACGTGGAACGCGGTACTGGAAACCGGCGGCGTGCTGGTCAGCGACAAGGTAAGGATCAATATCGAAGCGTCGCTGGTCAAGCACTCCTGACGACCCCCCTGAAAACCTTGCCCTTTCTCTACCCCTTTTGCGGGTCGTCCTGGTCGGAGACCGCAATAGCGGAGGAATCGCGCTCCTGGACAGTCCCCGACGGAGCACCGAGCTCGACGTCAACCTATGGAAGTAAGTAAGAACCTCCGACGCGCCCTACTACCCGCCTTTTCACCCGAGATGATCCGCACCTTCCCCAAAGCATGTGTGAGCGCCTTCATGCCATAGTTTCAGCTGCACCAAGAGCGCACGGTGCAGACATAAAGAAATCCGCTGGAACAGGGCTTCTCCCTTTGTTCCAGCGGATCATTGGTGGAGCTGAGGGGACTCGAACCCCTGACCCCCTGCATGCCATGCAGGTGCGCTACCAGCTGCGCCACAGCCCCAAACTTGTTTCCTGGCCCTTACCGGCCGAAGCAACTTGTCCAGTTTAGACAATTTTTCTGGTCCCGCAAAATCGGCGAATCTCCGCGGATTTCAGCCTTCCAGCGGTGTGGAGGGCATGGACGCAAGACCGACGTTGTGCTCAGTCAATTGCCATCGTGGCGTGACATCCGACAACGACGGATTCAACTCCTCGAGCACGGACCAGTGACAGTTCGCTACTCCTGCCAGTGAGCCCCACAACTCCGGCGGAATGCCCATCAAAGCGGCAACCCCTGCACGGATGGCTCCCCCATGGCTGACCACAACGAGAGTCTGCCCGGGCTGCAGGGCGGCAACGGCGTCGAGCGTTCCTGCCTTCATCCGCTCGCCGACCTCCAGCCGACTCTCTCCCCCGCCGGCGGCAACCCGCGGGTCACCCTCGTGCCACGCCCGCTGATCCTCGGGGAACCTGCGGCCGATCTCAGCGAAAGCCAATCCTTGCCAGCGCCCGGCGTAGGTCTCCCGGAACCGTGGGTCGGTGCCGGACGAGACGCCGGTGGCGACGCTCAAGGCCGCAGCGGTGTCACGCGCCCGCTCCAGGTCCGATGACACAATAAGCGACGGCGAAAAGTGCTTCAGCTCGTAGGCGGCCTGCGTCGCCTGCTGCCTGCCGAGGTCGTCGAGGGCGATGTCCTCCTGCCCCTGGAAGAGCCCGCGGGCATTCCACTCGGTCCTCCCGTGGCGCCAGAAGACGATCCTCCGGCCCTCAGGAGCGGAGTCCCCCGCCGCGCTGTCTACGGCCCGCGGACTCACTCGGCGTCTGCGCGCGCAGCGTCCGGGGAACCAGCTTCAGCAGGGTCTTCGGCGGCGCCGTCAGCAGAGACAGTCCGTCCTGAATCCTCGATCTGAAGGTCCACCTTGGGGCAGTCTCCCCACAGGCGTTCGAGGGCGTAGAAAACCCGGTCCTCCTGGTGCTGGACGTGAATGACCACCTCTGCATAGTCAAGCAGCACCCAGCGGCCTTCGCTCCGGCCCTCACGGCGCACGGGCTTCAGGTCCTGCTTGGCGAGTTCCTCTTCGATGCCGTCAACGATTGCGTTGACTTGCCGTTCGCTGGGGGCCGAGGCCACGAGGAAGACATCAGTGATCGCGAGGCGTTCACTCACATCCATGGCCACGATGTCCTGTGCAATCTTGTCCGTCGCCGCGCGTGCTGCGGTGCGGGCAATCGCAATGGACGATTCCGATGCGCTCACTAATCTCCTAGGGTGTGGTCAGCCGCCGAAGCCGCCGACAATCATCATGATTCCGGTGATGAGCGCGAGTGCGCCCAGTCCAACTACCGAATATTGCAGTATCCGCATGCGCTGAACCCGGGCCAGGCCCGCGGTCATGGCGTCAAGAGGCTCAAGTCCGTAGGCGCTGCGCGCACGGATGGGGGTGACGCCGTCGGACCCGGGACGGCGCTGCTCACGCACCATCGCCTCAGCCTGCGCGAGAACGTGCGACCGTCCGACGGAGTCGGGCGATGTAGCGGACGACGGCGGCCGGGTTGGGACAGCGGGCGCGGTAATGACTGGCTGGACATCCCTGGCTGTGACGACGGGAATGTGGGATGTCGACGGTGCGGGCGCGTCCGGGCTCTCGGGAACGGCACGTACGAATTCCACCGGCGAGACTATTGAGAGATTGTGTGCGGTCGTAGGGTCATTCAGCAGCGGCTTACGCTGGCGGTTCTCCTGTGTCAGCTGCTGGATCTTCTGGGCACGCGTGTTGAGCACTGCGGCCCGTTCGGCCAGCGCCTTCTGCTGCGCAAGGATCTCCAGATCCACGGAGAAAGGGTCATCCTTGGCGGCTGCTTCCATCACCGCGACCTGGTTCTGGGCCTGGTTGATGATCGCTTCCCTGGCTGCGAGTGCCTGCTCCACCGTCATCTCATCCAGATCGGCGTTTGAGAGCTGGGAAGCCTGAGCTGCAGTCGTTGGCCCATCAGCCTGCAGCGCCTTTTCACGGGCAGCCTGCTGCTGGAGACGAAGCTGGCGCCGGGTGGGGATGCTCGAGGGCTGCTCAGCCTGCTGCTCCGCCAACGCACGGTAGTTACGGAGCATCTCGCGATCCCGGGCGCGTGCCTGCGAGATCCGTTCCGTGGAAGGCTGTTTCGGCGGAGCGTCAACGGGGGCGTCGGCTGCGCGTCTGCTGCGGCGCTCGCGGATCGGCGCGACTGCAACGCCCGCTTCAGCGGTTTTGCCGGAAGGCGGCGCCGGCGGGTTCGCGGGCGGGTGCGTCTCGACGGATCCTTCGTGGGACGGCGATTGATCCTCGGCAGAAGTCGCGCGCGCCTGCCGGAGCGACCTCCGGCTCTGTGCGGACTCGTTACCGTTACTCATTACTTCTTCACCCAGTGATTGTCATGTTGTTGTGGACACTTCAGGTTGGACCGGCGCTCCCGTGCTGGGTCCGTTCTTCCGGTAAAGCCCATGCTTGGCGATGTACTGCACGACGCCGTCCGGAACCAGATACCAGACCGGCTCATCGTCAGAGACCCTTCGGCGGCAGTCGGTCGAGGAGATTGCCATCGCCGGCACCTCCATCAGGCTGACGTCCTTCCGCTGCGTGCTTAACTCGTGCCCCGGCCGGGTCACCCCGACAAAGTGCGCAAGCGACCACAGCTCATCAACGTTCTTCCAGGACAGGATCTGAGCCATGGCATCAGCACCCGTGATGAAGAAGAGCTCCGCTTCCGGACGTGTTGCGTGAAGATCACGCAGCGTATCAATGGTGTAGGTGGGGCCGGGCCGGTCGATGTCGACCCTGCTCACCGTAAACCGTGGATTCGACGCTGTAGCCACCACAGTCATCAGGTAGCGATGCTCAGCTGGGCTGACTTCCTTCACGTTCTTCTGCCACGGCTGGCCGGTAGGAACGAACACCACTTCGTCCAGGTCGAACGCCGCTGCTACTTCGCTTGCCGCAACCAGGTGACCGTGGTGGATCGGATCAAAGGTTCCGCCCATCACCCCGAGGCGCCAGCGGCGTGAACCGTCGGTTCTGAGAGCACTCGGATGGATCACCTGCTCGGGTGGGGACGCGGAAGGAACGGTCAAGGAAATCAGTGCTGGGACGTCTCGCCGTGATCGTGCTTGTTGGGGTGCTGACGATGCGGATCGGCGTGCTCGACAACCGCCTCGTGGCGGTGACCGAGGCTGGTGAACGAGATGGTCACGAACATCAGCAGGAGCAGTGCCCCCATGATGATGGCGCCATACGCGATCGCAGGCATGGGAAGCTCGGCGTGGTGCTCGGCGGTCTCGCCTGCTACCACCGCAACATTGAGGATCTGGTTCAGCATTCTTCTCCCCTTGAGAACGACGTGGCCAGCCCGGCGGCTGGGCGCGGGTCAGCGCTTAGTTTCAGTACAGTATCCGTACTATCCTACGCGCTAACCGCGTACCGCTCGACTTCCACTGCCGAACGTTCCGCGCTCAGCCGTGCGACGCGGTTCTAGCGGCGGATCTGTCCATCGCCCTGAATGATCCACTTTGTGGTGGTCAGTTCGCGCAACCCCATCGGGCCGCGAGCGTGCATCTTCTGCGTGGAAATGCCGACCTCCGCCCCGAGCCCCAGCTCGCCGCCATCGGTGAAACGCGTGGAGGCGTTGACGATGACCGCCGCGGAATCCACTCCAGCGATGAACTGCTCGGAGTGTGTGAGGTTGTTGGTGATGATGGCTTCAGTGTGCCCCGTGCTCCATGTCCGAATGTGCTCCAGTGCTTCATCGACTGTGTCCACCATGGCCACCGCTATGTCCAGGTCCATGTACTCACGCGCCCAGTCGTCGTCGTTCGCGGTATCTGCCGTGACCCCCTGCGGAAGGATCGCCTGGATGCGGCTGTCCGCGTGGATGCGCACGCCGGCGCGGGACAGCGCCTCCAACACTGCGGGTGCTGCCTGCGCGTCCCTATGGACCAGAAGGGTCTCGACCGTGTTGCAGACGCTGGGACGCTGGGTCTTGGCGTTCAGCAGGATGTCGACCGCCATCTCCTCGTCGGCGCTCTCGTCGAGGTAGATGTGGACGTTGCCCTCGCCGGTCTCGATCACGGGGACTGCTGCGTTCTGGACTACGGTCTGGATGAGGTCGTGGCCGCCGCGCGGAATCAGAACATCGACGCGCCCGCGTGCCTTCATCAGAACGTTGGCGCCTTCACGCCCGAACTCGTCCACAGTCTGGACGGCGTCCGCCGGCAGGCCCGTTCGGTCAAGTGCGTCACGGATGATGCCCAGCAGCGCAGCGTTGGTATGCGCGGCCGCACTACCGCCTCGGAGGATCACCGCATTCCCACTCTTCAGCGCGAGTCCCGCGATATCCACCGTGACGTTGGGACGTGCCTCGTAGATAGCCGCCACCACCCCGAGCGGAACATGGATCTGCCGCAGTCTCACGCCGTTGGGCAGGGTCTGTCCACGCTCGATGGTGCCAACGGGGTCAGGCAGTCCGGCGAGATTCTCGAGGGCGGCAGCGAGGCCGGCAATGCGCTCTTCGCTCAGGCTCAGCCGGTCCAGGAGTGCGTTGGAGGTGCCATTCGAGCGGCCCGCTTCCAGGTCCTGCCGGTTGGCGCGCAGAATGGCTTCCTGATTGGCGACGAGCGCCTCCCCGATGGCGCTCAGTGCCTTGTCCTTGTGGGATCGGTTCGCTCGGGCGATGACGCGCGAGGCGGTCCGGGCGCGATCCGCGATGGCGTGCACAGCCTGCTCGACGTTCACCGGTGTTCCCGGCTGGTCGCCGTTCTCTGGGTCGGTGATGGCCTGCTGGGCAGTCTGCTGTGTGGTCACGTCAGTCATTGCTCCAGTCTAGCGAGGGCGCCCGCCCAACCCCAGCCGGGCTCAGGAGGAAGCTACCGCGTTCAGGACCACAAGGTCGTTGACGTGGACCACCGACCGTTCATACTCCCGGCCGAGTTCACGCGAAAGCTCCCGCGTGGACCTGCCAAGCATGCGCGGCAGTTCGAAGGAGCTGTAGTTGACCAGACCGCGGGCGATGACGGTGCCGGTGCCATCCACCATTTCCACCGGGTCACCGGCCTCGAACTCGCCGCTCACCGACACGATGCCTGCCGGCAGGAGCGACCGGCGTCTCTCCCCCACAGCCCTGACCGCGCCGTCGTCCAGCGTCAGCGTGCCCTGGATCCGGGCCAGATGGGCAAGCCACAGCAGCCGGATGGGCTGGCGGCGGCCGTTGGTGCTGAACCAGGTGCCCACGTCTTCACCGGCCAGTGCAGGGCCTGCATTCGCTGTGGAGGTGACGAGGGCGGGGATCCCGGATGAGGCAGCAATGGTGGCGGCTTCAACTTTCGTCACCATGCCGCCTGTGCCGACTCCCGCCTTGCCTGTACGTCCGATACTCACGCCCTCAAGATCTTCGGGGCCGCGAACCTCCGCAATGCGCTTCGCGCCTTCCTTGGGCGGACCGTCATAGAGCGAGTCGACATCGGACAGCAGGACGAGTGCATCGGCTTTAACCAGGTGCGCCACGAGGGCAGCAAGACGGTCGTTGTCCCCGAAACGGATCTCGGAGCTCGCCACCGTGTCGTTCTCGTTCACGATCGGGACCACTCCGAAGTTCAACAAGCGTTCCATGGCCCGGTGCGCGTTGGCGTAGTGGCTCCGCCGCATGAGGTCGTCGAGGGTCAACAGCACCTGACTGACGGTGACGCCGTGAGCCCCGAAGGCGTGGGTGTAGCGGGCCATCAGGAGGCCCTGTCCCACGCTCGCGGCCGCCTGCTGGGAGGATAACTGGCTGGGCCTGCGCGCCAGCCCCAGCGGGGCAAGACCAGCTGCGATTGCGCCCGAGGATACGAGGATCACCTCGGTACCCTCGTTGTGCCGGGCCGCAAGCACATCGGAAAGAGCGTAGAGCGCTTCGTCGGAGAGTCCTCCGGAGAGTGACGTGAGAGAGGACGAACCTACCTTGACGACTATTCTCTTGGCTTTCGCCAGTCCGGAACGGGTCTTGAGCGGGCGCTTTGCGGTCATCTATTCCTTCTGTCTGGTTCTCCAGTGGTCAACACAGGGCCGTGCGGTCACACTTCGTCGTTGTCCGTGCCGCCATCGGGTCCGCTCTCGCCGTTCGCAACCTTGGGCCCTGAGTGCTTGTAGTTGACCGACTCAGTCCAGATGCCGGCCTTCCTTTCAGCCTCAAGCTCGGCCCGCGCAGCAGCACGCGCGTCCTTGCGGCTCTGGTAATCCTCACGCTTCTGCTCGCGTGTGGGACGAACGAACTCCTCAAGGCGGATGTCAGTACCGCGGGGCGAGGCCAGCAGCTCAGCGCCACCCATCATGGTTGGTTCCCAGTCGAAGACGACGCCGTCGCCTTCCCCGATTACCACGGTATCCCCCGGCTTGGCTCCACTCTTGAAGAGCTGTTCCTCAACGCCCAACTTAGCGAGCCGGTCGGCAAGGTAGCCAACCGCTTCGTCATTTGTGAAGTCGGTCTGCTTCACCCAGCGCTCAGGCTTCTCACCGAGCACCCTGAACAGCGGCTCGAGATTCTTCTCTTCGCGCCGGATGACGAAGCCCTTCTCGTTCACCGCGCGGGGGCGCAGGACTGTGGGCGTGACGACGGGCGGCGCTGTTTCCAGCTTCTCGCGGGCATCGCGGACAATCTCGGCCATGGCGAACCCCAGCTGGCGGAGTCCTTCGTGGCTGGCGGCAGACACCTCGAAGACGCGGTAGCCACGGGACTCGAGTTCAGGGCGAACGAATTCGGCCATGTCACGGCCGTCCGGGACATCGACCTTGTTCAGTGCCACGAGGCGCGGACGCTCGTTGAGCGGCACTACCTCACCGCCTGGCCCGGCATAGCTCATGTCTACGGCGTACCGGTCGAGTTCGCCCTCGATGATCTCCAAGTCGCGTAGAGGGTCCCGGTCCGTCTCAAGTGCTGCACAGTCCAGTACATGGACCAGTGCGGCGCAACGTTCGACGTGGCGCAGGAAGTCATGCCCCAGTCCCTTGCCTTCGCTCGCACCCTCAATGAGTCCGGGGACGTCAGCGATGGTGAAACGGACGTCACCGGCCTGCACCACCCCGAGGTTGGGGCGCAGAGTGGTGAAGGGGTAGTCGGCGATCTTAGGCCGGGCGGCCGACATGGCGGCAATCAGGCTGGACTTGCCCGCCGAAGGGAATCCGACGAGGGCGATGTCCGCAATGGATTTGAGCTCGAGCACGATGTCGCGGGCGTCACCCGGAATTCCCAGCAGTGCGAACCCGGGAGCCTTCCGCTTCTGCGACGACAGCGAGGAGTTGCCGAGGCCGCCCTGCCCGCCTGCGGCGGCGACGAATTCGGCACCTGGGCCCACAAGGTCAGCCAGTACCTCGCCCTCGGGGGTCTTGACCACAGTGCCGTCGGGGACCGGAAGGATAAGGGTTTCGCCCCTGCGGCCTTCCCGCCAGTCGCCCATGCCGTTGCCGCCGTTCGTAGCGTGGCGGTGCGGGGCGTGGTGGTAGTCCAAAAGAGTGGTCGTCTGCGGGTCAACGCGCAGGATCACGGCGCCGCCGTCCCCGCCGTTGCCGCCGTCAGGGCCACCCAGGGGCTTGAACTTTTCCCGCTTGACCGAGACGCACCCGTGTCCGCCGGTGCCGCCCGAGACGTGCAGAACTACGCGGTCAACGAAGCTTGCCACGGTGTACTCCTCTTGAGAATCTCACATCAGTGCCGAGTCTATCCGGCTTAAAAGAAGGTGGGGTGAGCCTGATTGGCTCACCCCACCCTAGTGCTTTTGTAAACGCTGCTATGGTGTGCGGTTGCGAGTACTACTCGGCAGCCGCACCCACGATGTTCACAACGCGGCGTCCGCGGCGGGTACCGAATTCAACGGCACCGGCTTCCAGAGCGAACAGCGTGTCATCGCCGCCACGGCCAACGTTGGCGCCGGGGTGGAAATGGGTACCGCGCTGACGAACGATGATTTCGCCTGCCTTAACGACCTGTCCGCCGAAGCGCTTCACGCCGAGGTACTGGGCGTTGGAGTCGCGACCGTTGCGAGTGGAGCTCGCACCCTTCTTATGTGCCATCTGTTATGCCTGCCTTTTTCTCGAACAGAATCTGAGGAACGAGTAACCGTGTGAGGGTTACGCGATGCCCGTGATCTTGACCTTGGTGAGCTCTGAACGGTGACCCTGGCGCTTCTTGTAGCCGGTCTTGTTCTTGAACTTCTGGATAACAATCTTCGGGCCCCGAAGATTCTCGACGATTTCGGCAGTGACAGTGACCTTTGCCAGGTCCTGTGCTGCTGAAGTCACCTTGTCGCCGTCGACCAGAAGGAGAGCAGGCAGCTTGAAGCTGCTGCCGGCCTCACCGGGGACGCGGTCAAGGGTAACGAGGTCTCCCACGGAAACCTTTTCTTGGCGGCCGCCTGCGCGGACAATCGCGTACACCACTTGGGAACTCACTTCTCTCGACGATCAAAACTGTTTGCTTACTGTTTCCGGGACCGTACGCTGTTAGCAGCGCAGCCGGAGGGGTGCCTGTGCACTCACGGCACAACCACGCCCCGAAAATAGTCATACAAGGGCGCAGCACCGAAGATCTAGATTACGGCAGTTTTGCGGTATCCCGCAAATCAACACGCGTCGGTGCGTCGAAGAACTCATGCTCGTACCAGGCGGAGGCAACGAAAGCGTCGACCATAGCGGCTCGGTCCCCCGCCGACGCGCCGGCAAATGCCGCATCGGCGAAGGCAATCGCACACCCGGTAGCCTCAGCAAAATCGGGATCGGCGTAGGTTTCCATCCAACTCGCATAAGGGTGCCCGTGTCCGGACTTCGAACCACTCCACCGCGCATGCAGAACGCTGCCGACATGCGCGTAAAGCCAGAAGCACGGCAACACAGCAGCCACGAGCACCGCGTACCCGCCATTGGCGGAGGCAGCCAGCAGATGATCGACGTAGGCCTTGGTGACGGGACCCTGCGTGTCGGTCAGTTCTCGTCCGGCAAGCCACGTCCGGTGCAACTCGGACTCCACCTCGAGGCAATTCAATGCGGACCGTGCCCAGAACAGCTGCTCCGCCTCGGTGGGTGCCAGCGCACTGGCCCTGGACAGCACCCGTGAGTACTCACGGAGGTAGAGAGCGTCCTGTGCCAGATAGTAGGCAAACTGTTCAGAGGGCAGGGTACCGTCACTCAGGTCCTGCACAAATCCGAGCGCCTCGATGGCGCTGCGGTGTCCGGCAGTGAGCTCCCAGACCTGTTCGCTGAATGGACGTTCCACGAGCGGCCTGTCCCCGAGCCTCGGCTCGAACTCATGGAAATGGTGGATGGGACCGTTGCCCTCCCCCACCTGCAGCTCGTCGGCACGTTCCAGCGCGCCCCTCAGCCACTTCTTGACGATCACCAGCGACTCGTGCCAGTCGCGCGTACGCACCTGGACGGTAGCGAGGGCAGCCGAGAGCGAGCATCCGGTGCCGTGCGTGTTGCGGGTGGCGATCCTGGCGCCGCTGACCTCCGTCACCGTCCCGGCACCGTCGGACGCGTCGATGAACGCATCCGGGCACGCCCGATTTCCCTCCCCGGTGTCTCCTCCATCCCTGAGGTCCTTGAGATGGCCGCCCTTGACCAGAACGGACGTTCCCGTTGACGCCGCGAGGCGCTGCCCCTGCTCCAGAGCAGCTTCCCAGGTCTCGGCAACCGGCTCACCCACCAACACGGCGAGTTCGGGCAGGTTCGGTGTCACAAGATCGGCGAGCGGAATCAGCGCGCGCAGTTCATCCTCGGCGTCGGTTGCCAGAAGCCTGTCACCGCTGGTTGCCACCATGACCGGATCAAGCACGACGACGGCAGCTGACGCACGGGGCAGCCACCCGGCTACCGTCCGGATGGTTTCCACGTCGCCCAACATGCCGATCTTGACCGCATCAATGACCACGTCGTCACTGACGGCGGTCAACTGCTCAGCAAGGAAAGCTGCCGGCGGCGTGTGGACAGCCCGCACTCCCCTGGTGTTCTGCGCAACGAGGGAGGTCACCACGGCCATGCCGTACCCGCCCTGCGCGCCGATGCTCTTCAGATCGGCCTGGATGCCCGCTCCCCCGGTCGGGTCGGTACCCGCAATGCTCAGGACACGCGGAATTGTCCGCGTCTGTGCTGGGTAGGTTGATGATTCTGTGTGCTCCATGAGCGTGCGAATACTCATTCGCGACATCCCTCCGCTAGGCCAAGGACCGCGTGTCGGCGGCCATCTCTAGATCAGGTTCAACGCGTCTTATCTCAGCCCGGACCGGGCACCGCGTGTCACTTCGTCCCACCTTACCCTGCGCGGACCGGCGGTCTGGTTTCGGGCTCAGGCGCCGTGTCACAGAAGCTGACCCTCACAACAGAACACGCCGCTCCCTTCGGGGAAGGGAACGGCGTGTTCGCTGAAAGTGTCGGAACCTAGAGCTCGGAGGCAGGCACTCCGACGCCAAGGATCATCGGCTCGTCCGACTTCTCCGGCTTGGCTGCGGGTTTCTCGGCCCGCGCCACGTACTGCGCTCCGCCCGACGGGGCGGCCGTCGCTTCGCCGGCGCGCTCGATGGTTGCGTTGACGGCGGAGCCCTGCGCGCTGCTGGCGGCCCGATGCCTCCGGTTGCGGCGACCGGATGTCGGCGCTGCACCCGCGTCCACTGCGGGAGTTTCGCGCTTCACCGGCTCTGGACGTGAGATCTCCGGCGCGGGCTCAACGGTCACGCTGCGAGCCGGTGTCTGTCCGCTCCGCTCCCGGAAGGCGGGTTCCGGATCAGGCTCGGTCTCGCTGGCCGCCGGGAAGCGGTTGAATGCTTCCGTCAGGCTCTCGAGGGTCAGCTCCGGCTCCGGTCGGGGAACGACCGGCCCATTCTCCGCACGCGGCAGCGTCACCTTCTCGCCGTTGATCGTCAGCACAGGGCCCGACGACGGCGCTTCGGCTGCCGCCTCCTCGTGATCGTGGTCGTGGTCGTGTTCATGCGCAGCGTGAGTCGCCGCAGCGATGTTCGCGAGAGCTGCCCGCGCGGCCTCGGCGCGCGCCTGACGCTCGGCGTCGTCAGTCTTCTGCTCGGGGGCGGGAACGTGCTCCTCGACCTGCTGGGTTTTGGCGCGGCGCTTGCGTTCGCTGCGGGACATCTTTTCCTGCCGCAGGTGCTGCTGGTGGTTCTCCGTCGATACGGCGTGCCTGCGGTGCTCGACCGGCTCGTCGTGGGTGACGACGCCGCGTCCGCCGCAGTGCTCGCAGTTCTCGCCGAACACCTCAAGCAGACCGGTTCCCATGCGCTTGCGGGTCATCTGCACGAGGCCGAGGGAGGTGACTTCAGCAACCTGATGTTTGGTCCGGTCACGGCCCAGGCACTCCACGAGGCGGCGCAGCACGAGGTCGCGGTTCGCCTCGAGCACCATGTCGATGAAGTCGATGACGATGATGCCGCCGATGTCGCGGAGCCGGAGCTGCCGGACCACTTCCTCGGCCGCTTCCAGGTTGTTCTTCGTGACGGTTTCCTCAAGGTTGCCGCCGCTACCGGTGAACTTCCCCGTATTGACGTCGACAACCGTCATGGCTTCGGTCCGGTCGATGACCAGCGAACCGCCCGAAGGCAGGAAGACCTTGCGTTCCAGTGCCTTGTGGATCTGCTCGTCGATGCGCCGGGCAGCGAAGATGTCCTCGTCCTGGGTCCACTTCTCGAGCCTGCCGACGAGGTCCGGCGCTACGTACATCACGTACGCCTCGATGGTGTCCCACGCCTCTTCCCCGGAGACGATCAGCTTGGAGAAGTCCTCGTTGAACACATCACGCACCACCTTGATGGTGAGATCCGGCTCTCCGTAGAGGAGTTCCGGTGCCAGCGTCTTGGTGGACGATGCCTTGCCCTCGATGGTCTCCCACTGCGAGCGGAGGCGGTTGATGTCGTGGGTCAGTTCCTCTTCGCTGGCGCCCTCGGCGGCGGTCCGCACGATGACGCCGGCATTCTCAGGCAACCGGTCCTTGAGGATCCGCTTGAGGCGGTTGCGCTCCACGTCGGGCAACTTGCGGGAAATGCCGGTCATGGAGCCGCCGGGCACGTAGACCAGATAGCGGCCCGGCAGGGAAATCTGGCTGGTCAGCCGCGCGCCCTTGTGGCCCACGGGGTCCTTCGTGACCTGCACCAGCACCGAGTCGCCTGACTTCAGCGCCAGTTCAATACGGCGCGGCTGTCCGTCCAGGCCCGCTGCATCCCAGTTGACCTCTCCGGCATACAGCACGGCGTTACGTCCGCGTCCGATGTCGATGAACGCTGCCTCCATGCTGGGAAGGACGTTCTGGACCTTGCCGAGGTAGACGTTCCCGATCAGGGAATCCTGCTGGGTCTTGGACACGAAGTGCTCGGCAAGAACGCCGTCCTCCATGACCGCGATCTGGATCCTGTCATCGCGCTGGCGGACCACCATCTGGCGGTCAACGGACTCGCGGCGCGCTAGGAACTCCGCTTCGGTGATCACGTGGCGGCGCCGGCCCGAATCGCGGGATTCACGACGGCGCTGCTTCTTGGCTTCCAGTCGTGTGGAACCCTTGACGCTCGTGACGCGGTCCGACGGCGCTTCCTGGCTCTGCCGCGGCGCGCGCACCCGCGTGATGGTGTTGGGCGGGTCATCGTCCGATCCACCGGTCAGTTCGAGGTCTTCGTCCCCGCGGCGACGGCGACGACGACGACGGGAGGTGACCGACTCGCTCTCCTCGCTGGACTCTGCCGGCCCCTGGCTCCGTGACTCGGACTCTGATGCCTCACCTTCGACAGCCCGGCTGCGGCTCCGGCTGCGCCGGTTCCGACGACGTCCGCGGCCGTCGTCGTCACCCTCGGTGTCATCTTCGGTGTCTTCGGGTGTGACTGTCTTCGGCTGATTCCGCGGCACGACGGCGGTGAGGTCCGGTGCGTGGAACAGCAAGGAGACCGGTGAGTCGGGAACCGCGAAGGGATCCAGGGCGCGAGGGGCAGCTTCAGCGACGGGTGCTCCGCCGTCAGTCCCTGGAGACGCGGCGGCGTGCGGCGCGGTAGCGGCCGGCTCGGTCCCGGAATCGGGAGTCCCGGCCTTCGGTTCCTCAGCGGCTGCGCTGCCTGCCTCTGCGGTCTGGGGCGCTGTGTCAGCTTGCGCCACCTCAGCCGTGGCCTCGGTGCCGCCCGTCGCCCGGCGGCTCCGCGAACGGGTTGACCGCGGGGGCCGGGATGCCTGCTCCGACGCCGGCTCGTCTGCCGAGTCGCCGGACGCGGGTTCGGACGTTTCCACCGCGACACTGACGTCGTCAGCTCCAGCGCCCTCGGTGACTGCGGCCTTGGTGCTGGCACGACGGCGGCGTACCGGTCGCTCAGCGGCTGCTTCCTCCGGAGCGGGCTCCTCAGATGACTGCTGCTCAGGGCTCTCGGCAGGGGCTGTCTTGCGGGTCCGACGTGCGCGGACGGGCTTCCGCTCTTCCGGAACGCCTTCACCCTCCTCGCCGCTGACGGCTTCGCCCGCCTCGGCAGCGGGGCTTCCGGCCTGTACCGCGTCCGGCCCGGCACCGATCGACGGCGGCTGGGATGGGGACTCCGGCAAGGTGAGTTCGGACGCTGCGGCGCGGCGCGGTGCGCGCCGGCGGGCAGGCTGCGGGGCGTTCCCGGGGTCTCCGGCGGCAGCCGGTGACGCGTCCGAACGCTCGGCTACGTCGTCGTCGTTCTTCTTCCGGCGCGTTCGCGGCGCCTTGCGCTCCGGTGCAACCTGCTCAACTGCATCCGTCAGGACCTCTGAGGTATCTGATGCGTTTGTATCCATATTTGGCTGTGCTCCACCCTCGGGAACGCCGTCCACATTCCGGCGCCCCGAGGCGCTTGGTCGGGTGTCCGCGGCGTTGGTGCACGCGCCACCCGGAAGTCGTTATTGTGTCATCCGAGGTCGCGCCAACCATGGGGCGCGGCATCACTCGAAGACCAGTGGCGCTTTTCCTGCCCGATCGCTGAAACCAGCGCGGGTTCTGCCCGGCGGATTCTGCGGGGTTCACCATGAAGTGCCAAAATCCGCAGGAGCGTCGCCGGCAGAACCGGAAGCCTGTCACTGGACCGGCACCGGAATGTGGTTCCTGCGCCAGCCACCTTCATTGTCTCACATGCCCGTCATAAGGCGTTGTAGCGCCGGTTAGACTCGCTGGTGGATGACCACAGGAGGGGTGCATGGAAGACGACGCCCGGGATGCCCCAACGGGCGTGAACGGCTTGCAGGGCGGTGGCATACCGGCTTTCGCCTCTGACCGTGGTGTGGCCTGGCTATTCGCAGTGTGCGGGTTCATCGGGTTCCTGGCTTCGGGCCAGCTGGTCCTTGAACGGCTTGCCCTTTACGAGGACCCGAACTACGTCACCTCCTGCGACATCAGCCCCTTCGTCTCATGCGGAGAGGTCTTCCGCACCTGGCAGGCGGCACTGTTCGGGTTCCCGAACCCGCTGATCGGCATCGCGGCGTTCACCGTCATTCTGACGACGGCGATGGTCCTGTTTTCCGGTGCGCGTCCGGCCCGCTGGTACTGGCGCGGACTGCAGGTCGGCGTGGGCCTGGGCTTCCTGTTCGTCGTCTGGCTGTGGAGCCAGGCGCTCTTCGAGATCCATATCCTGTGCCTGTACTGCATGGTGGTCTGGGCAGTGATGATCGTGCTCACTGTCCTGCTGACGGCGCGCAACGTGATCTGCGGGGACCTTCCCGCGCCCGCCGGCCTGCGTCAATTCCTCGCCGAATGGGCATGGCCGCTCACCGTGCTTCTCCTGGTGGCGGCAGCAGCCTCGGTGTTCTTCAGTTTCTCCCAGGCATTCCTGGGCTGAAAGGCAGGCCCACAGTGGGTCAGAGCTGAGGCAACTGCCCCGTGGCCGAGGGAACCTCACCGGGAAGCGGACGGGCAACCGGGACCTTGGTGCCAAGAACCTGCTCGACGACGTCCTGTGCTACCTTCCGTGCGGTGAGTCCGACCCGCTCCATCACTTCGCTGCGCGAACCGTGGTCAAGGAACTCCACCGGCAGGCCCACCTCGTTGAGCGCTGTATCGACCCCCGCCGAGCGCATTTCCTGACGGATCCGCGAGCCTACCCCTCCGGCGCGCACTCCATCCTCGATCACGACGACAATCCGGTGGTCCGCGGCCATGGAAATCACTGAGGCGGCCACAGGCAATACCCACCGGGGGTCGATCACCGTGGAGCTGATGCCCTGCGCTCCCAGCCGGTTCGAAACATCAAGCGCCAATTCACTCATGGCACCCACGCTGACAAGCAGCACATCGTTGTGCCGGGATCCTGCAGGCCGGCGGCACAGGACGTCCACGCCGTCCTCGAGACGCTCAATGGCCTCGACTTCCGCTCCAACGTTGCCCTTGGAATAGCGCACCACCGACGGCGCGTCGCTGATGGCTACGGCTTCGCGCAGCTCTTCACGGAGTCGGGTGGCATCGCGCGGTGCCGCCAGATGCAGACCCGGGACGATCTGGAGCATCGAGAGATCCCACATGCCGTGATGGCTGGCCCCGTCAGGCCCTGTCACGCCGGAGCGGTCCAGCACGATGGTCACGCCTGCCTTGTGAAGGGCGACGTCCATGAGGAGCTGGTCGAAGGCACGGTTCAGGAACGTCGCGTACAGCGCCACCACCGGGTGAAGACCACCGAACGCCATGCCCGCAGCACTGGTGAGCGCATGCTGTTCCGCGATGCCGACGTCGAACACGCGGTCCGGGTGCTTCGCAGCGAACTTGTGCAGTCCCACCGGAATGAGCATCGCGCCGGTGATCCCGACGATGTCTTTGCGCTCATCGGCGATGTCCGCGATCTCCTCGGCGAAGACGGATGTCCACGATTGGGCGCCCGCAGCACCGATCGGCTCACCGGTCTCGGGGTCGATGATGCCGACGGCGTGGAACTGATCTGCTTCGTCGGCACGAGCGGGAGCGTAGCCGTGCCCCTTCTCTGTGATCGCATGGACGATGACCGGGCCGCCGTAGTTCTTGGCATGCGTCAGCGCATGCTCCACTGCCGCCAGGTCGTGGCCGTTGATAGGACCGATGTACTTCATGCCGAGGTCTTCGAACAGTCCCTGCGGCGCCCACCAGTCCTTCACGCCCTTCTTGGTGGCGTGCAGGCTCTTGTAGGCAAAGCGGCCAACCGGTCCACCGTTTTGGAGCTTCCGCTTCCACCAGTCGAGGGTTCCCTCATACACGCGGTGGGTGCGGACGGAATCGAGAGTGGGACGCAGGGACGCCAGATAGTCCGCTACACCGCCGATCGTCGGAGCGTAGGAGCGCCCGTTGTCATTGACGACGATGACCACCCGGCGCCGCTTGTCTGCAGCAATATTGTTGATTGCTTCCCAGGCCATGCCGCCCGTGAGCGCGCCGTCACCAATGAGGACGACGGCGGTACGGTCCTCTTCCCCGTTCAGAAGGCGTGCACGGGAGATGCCGTCCGCCCATGAAAGGGAGGACGAGGCATGCGAGCTTTCGACGACGTCGTGCACTGATTCAGCGCGCGAGGGGTAGCCCGACAGACCACCCTGTTGCCTGAGTGAGTCGAAATCCTGCCGGCCGGTGAGGAGCTTGTGAACGTAGGACTGGTGACCGGTGTCAAAGACGATGCTGTCGCGTGGCGAGTCGAACACCCGATGGATGCCGATGGTCAGCTCGACGACGCCAAGATTGGGACCAAGGTGGCCGCCCGTTCGTGAGACGGTCCGGATCAGGAAGGCCCGGATCTCCGCGGCCAGACGGGAAAGCTGCTGTCCGGACAACCTGGTGAGGTCTTGTGGGCTGTGGATGGTCTCCAGAAGTCCCATCGCGCCTCCTTCTGATACTTGCGATCTGCGGCTCCGGTGCGTTCTCACACGCTCTTAACTCTAACGCGGTCCACTGCTCACCCGTGCCCTGGCTCGGAGCCGACCTGCCCTCAACGCAGAACACGCCGCGTCCTGAACCGGACGCGGCGTGTTCTGGATAAGTGGTGAATCAGGAAGCTGCTGCCAGCTGGCGCAGTACGTACTGCAGGATTCCACCGTTGCGGTAGTAGTCGGCTTCACCCGGGGTGTCGATGCGCAGGACCGCGTCGAACGTCACGGGATTGCCCTCTTCTTCCGGTGTGGCGGTCACCTTGACGGTGGCCGGTGTGTTGCCGTTGTTCAGCTCCGTGACGCCCTCGATCGAGAAGGTCTCGGTACCGGTCAGCCCCAGAGTGGCAGCGTTCTGGCCGGCGGGGAACTGCAGCGGCAGTACGCCCATCCCGATCAGGTTGGACCGGTGAATGCGCTCGTAGCTTTCAGCGATGACGGCCTTCACTCCGAGCAGCGCGGTTCCCTTGGCGGCCCAGTCGCGGGAGGAGCCCGATCCGTATTCCTTGCCCGCCAGAACCACCAGCGGTGTGCCTGCGGCCTGGTAGTTCATGGCGGCGTCGTAGATGTACGCCTGAGGGCCCCCGGTCTGGGTGAAGTCGCGGGTGAAACCACCCTCCACCCCGTCCAGCAGCATGTTGCGCAGGCGGATGTTGGCGAAGGTGCCGCGGATCATCACTTCGTGGTTACCGCGGCGGGACCCGTAGGAGTTGAAGTCCTTCCGGGCGACGCCGTGCTCGAGGAGGTAGCGGCCCGCGGGGCTGTCAGACTTGAACGAGCCCGCGGGGCTGATGTGGTCGGTGGTGACCGAATCGCCGAGCTTCGCGAGGACGCGTGCACCCTCGATGTCGGCAACCGGCTCCGGCTGTGCCTGCATGCCCTCAAAGTACGGGGGCTTGCGGACGTAAGTGGACTCCGTATTCCAGGCGAAGGTGTCACCCTCGGGGGTGTCCAGCGCCTTCCAGCGGTCGTCGCCGTCGAACACGCCCTCATAACCCTTGGCGAACATGTCCTCGTCGATCGAGGAATCGATGACCTGCTGCACCTCGGTGGCATTCGGCCAGATGTCCCGTAGGAAGATGTCGTTGCCCGACTCGTCCTGTCCGAGTGCATCGTTCTCGAAATCGAAGTCCATGGTGCCCGCGAGAGCATAGGCGATGACCAGCGGCGGTGACGCGAGGTAGTTCATCTTCACGTCCGGGTTGATGCGGCCTTCGAAGTTGCGGTTGCCTGAGAGCACCGCGGCAACGGAGAGGTCGTTGTTCTGGATCGCGTGGGAAATCTCTTCCTCAAGCGGCCCTGAGTTTCCGATGCAGGTGGCGCAGCCGTAGCCGACGATGAAGAAGCCAAGCTTCTCCAGGTACGGGGTAAGGCCCGACTTGTCGTAGTAGTCGGTGACAACCTTCGATCCGGGGGCAACAGAGGTCTTGACCCAGGGCTTGGAGGTGAGGCCCTTCTCCACAGCGTTGCGCGCCAGGATGGCGGCAGCGAGCATCACCGACGGGTTCGAGGTGTTGGTGCACGAGGTGATCGAAGCAATGGTGACGGCACCGTGATCGAGCACGAACTCGCGGCCGTCGCTCATGTTCACCGTGACCGCCCGGGACGGACGCCCGGTGGCCGACGCTGCGGCCGAATGCTTCAGGGTCGACGTCATGGCCGGGACGTCCGAGGCCGGGAAGGACTCTTCGAGTGCTTCATCCAGTGCGGCCTCGTCGGCACTTCCGGTGTAGTTGTGGATGTCCTTGCGGAACTGTTCCTTGGCCTTGGTCAGCTCGATACGGTCCTGCGGGCGCTTGGGGCCTGCGATCGACGGAACAACCGTGGACAGGTCCAGCTCGATGTACTCGGAGAAACGGATCTCACGCGAGGGATCATGCCAAAGACCCTGTTCCTTGGTGTAGGACTCGACCAGCGCAACGCTCTCTTCGGACCGGCCGGTGAGGCGCAGGTACTCGAGGGTGACATCGTCGATCGGGAACATGGCTGCGGTGGAGCCGAATTCCGGGCTCATGTTACCGATGGTGGCGCGGTTGGCCAGCGGAACCTCGGCAACACCTTCGCCATAGAACTCGACGAACTTGCCGACGACGCCGTGCTTGCGCAGCATCTCCGTGATGGTGAGGACGACGTCGGTGGCAGTTGCGCCCGCCGGGATGGCACCGGTGAGCTTGAAGCCGACAACCCGCGGAATGAGCATCGAAACGGGCTGGCCGAGCATTGCTGCCTCGGCCTCAATGCCACCGACGCCCCAGCCGAGCACGCCGAGGCCGTTGACCATGGTGGTGTGCGAGTCGGTGCCGACGCAGGTGTCGGGGTAGGCCCGGAGGGTACCTTCAACTTCACGTGTCATCACGGTGCGCGCCAGGTACTCGATGTTGACCTGGTGCACGATGCCGGTTCCCGGGGGTACAACCTTGAAGTCGTCGAACGCGGTCTGGCCCCAGCGGAGGAACTGGTACCGCTCCCCGTTGCGCTCGTACTCGATTTCCATGTTGCGCTGGATGGCATCGGAGTTACCGAAGACGTCGATCTGCACGGAGTGGTCGATGACCATTTCTGCAGGTGCAAGCGGGTTGACGCGCGCCGGGTCTCCGCCGAGCTCCTTCACCGCTTCGCGCATGGTCGCCAGGTCCACCACGCAGGGCACGCCGGTGAAGTCCTGCATCAGGACACGCGCCGGGGTGAACTGGATTTCGGTGTTTGGCTGGGCGTCGGCATCCCAGTTCGCGAGTGCGCGAATGTGATCCGCAGTGATGTTTGCACCATCCTCGGTGCGCAGCAGGTTCTCGAGCAGAACCTTGAGGCTGTACGGAAGGCTCTCGGCGCCTTCAACTGCATTCAACCGGAAAATCTCGTATTCGGCACCGGCGACGTCTAGTACGCCTTTGGAACCGAAGCTGTCCACACTACTCATGTCAGGACTCCTCTCGCCGTCTTCTATCTTTGTTCCGGCGGGCGCGAGCTGCTACTTAGGAGCACCTAAGACTCCAGGGGAGCAGGTATCGGTTTTTCGCGGCGAATGGAGGCTGCGAAGTCCACGCGGAACAACCGTTTTCATCCTAGCCGGTTGCGGGCAACCGGGTGCGTTCAGGCCGGACGGAGAACAGAGACTGACTCCATATGGTGGGTGTGCGGATACAGGTCGAACACTCGCAGGGAGTCCAGCTGCCATCCGGCGGCCGCAAAGTAGGCGACATCCCGCGCGAAGGAAGCCGGATCGCACGAGACGTACACGGCCGCCTGTGCGCCGGTGCCGGTAATCGCACGGACAACCTCCTTTCCCGCTCCCGCCCGGGGAGGATCCAGGACGACCGCGTCAAGGTGCGGCCGGCGCTCCCGCAGCACCTTCTCGACCTTCCCCTGCACAATGTCGACGTGTGCCTGACCGTGCAGGTTTCGTCGCGCGTCCCGGCTCGCGGCGGGGGCACCCTCGACTGAAAGCACTGCACCGGAATCCCCCACCTCTCCGGCAAGTGCTGCCGTGAAAAGTCCCGCGCCGGCGTAAAGGTCTGCAACACGCTGTCCGGATGACGGTTCGAGTCCTCCGAGCACCGCTTCCGTCAATACCCGCGGTGCACTGCGGTGAATCTGCCAGAACCCTTCGCCGGTGACCCGGAAGCTATTGTCACCGACAACTTCGCGGACCCACGTGCGGCCGCGCAGGCGTGTCAGGGTCCCGGACTCGGGATTCCAGGCGGCCACCGACGCACCCTGAATCTGATCAGCCAGCGCGCGAACTTCCCGATTGGGAGCATCCTGTGCCGCCAGGAGCAGCACCAGCGGCTCGTCATCTCCCGACCCCGCGGCGACTTCAACACCGTCCACGCCGCTGAAGTTCAGGTTCCACAACGCGAGGTCATTGATTGAGGAGACGGCCAGCGGCATGTCCGCCACGGGAATCAGCTCGGTCGAGCGGTGTTCGTGCATCGAAAGATGCCCGTCGCCGTTGACAGCGAAACCCACGCGGGTGCGCCATCCCAATCCGTCGGGGGTCTCGTCCGGGACGGGCTCGACAGTGATCTCCCGGTCCACTTTCCCCAGCCGATGGAGCTGTTCCCGAAAGATTTCCGCCTTCAGCCTGCGCTGGGCTGGGAGGTCGATATGGCCGAACTCCGCGCCACCCACCGGCCGCGTTCCCCGCATGCCCGCCAGGACGGCGTCAGCAAGCGGCCACGGGTGGTTCACGCGGTCCGGCGACGCCTGAACGACGTCGGTGGCGTCGGCACGCCAGAAGCGGGCGTCGTCGTCGTGCTCTGTGAGACGGGCCTTCACCACCTCACCCGGCAGGGCGTGGCGCACGAAGATCACCCTGCCCTCGTGCCGGGCAACAAAGTGCCCGCCGTGGGCGGGTGGGCCGATGGTTAGTTCGATTTCTGGAGTGTGGGTCACCTGAGGTCCTGGAATTTTCGGGCGGCATCGGAGGATGCCAGCTGCCATGGCACGCTTGCCACCATAACCCCCGGCTCGAAGTGGAGCCGGGTCTTAATGCGCAGCGCCGTCTGGTTATGCACCAGCTGCTCCCACCACTTGCCCACAACGTACTCGGGGATGTAGACCACAATGAGGTCCCGCGGAGAGTCACGGCGCATGGACTGGATGTAGTCCATGATCGGCTGGATGGTGTCGCGGTAGGGGGAAGCCAGGACCGTGATCGGCACCGGCACTTCGAGGCGGTCCCAGTCTTCGAGGGTTCGCCGCGTTTCCTCGGGGTCCACATCGACCACGATCGCATCGAGCCGTGAGGGTCGGGATGCCCGGGCGAAGGCGAGGGCACGCAGCACTGGCTTGCGCACATGGGAGACAAGAATCACGGCATGCACCCGTGAAGGCAAGGCACGGGCGGACGCGGCGTCGTCGATGGCGAGTTCCCGGGCTACCTGGTCGTAGTGCGCCTTGATGCTGAGCATCACCGCGAACAACACCACCATGGCCAGGACCGCAATCCAGGCGCCGAACTCGAACTTGGTCACAAGTACCACCACCAGCACGGCCGCAGTCAGCAGGAACCCTACGGTATTGATGGCGCGGGACTTGTTCATCTGCCAGCGGCGCTTCTTGTCGACAGTGCTGCGCAGCTCACGGCTCCAGTGCTTGATCAGGGCGAGCTGGGTAGCGGTGAAGGAGACAAAGACGCCGACGATGTACAGCTGCACCAGTTGGGTGACGTCCGCGCGGAACATGAAGATCAGCAGGATAGCTCCGAGGCCGAGCGCCATGATCCCATTGCTGAACGTCAGGCGGTCCCCGCGGGTACGCAACTGGCGTGGAAGGTATCCGTCCTTGGCCAGGATGGATGCAAGGACAGGGAAACCGTTGAAGGCGCTGTGCGCCGCGAGCAACAGGATGAGCGCAGTCGCTCCGACGACGATGATGAAAGGCACGCTTCCGCCGTCGAAGACGGTCCCGGCGAGCTGACTGATGACCGGATTCTGGATGTAGGACCCTGCCACCGGTTCACCATTGAGCAGCAGTTGCTCGGCCGGGTTCTGGACCACGTGCACCCGGGTGGCGTTGGCGAGATAGATGATTCCTGCAGTCATCAGCGATGCGACGATCCCAAGGATGAGGAGAGTGCTCGCAGCATTCTTCGCCCGCGGACGCTCGAAGCTCGGAACGTTGGCGCTCGGAGCCTCCACTCCCGTCAGCGCCGCCGCGCCCGAGGAGAAGGCGCGCAGGATCAGCAGCGCGCCGGCAAGCCCCACCAGTCCGCTCTCGAAGGCAGGATCGGGAATGATCTCGAAGCGCGCACTCGGCGCCTCGCCCAGTGTTCCGGTGAGCCGCTGGACAAAGCCGGCAGTACACAGGGCGAGGATCGCAGCCATGAACACATAGGACGGAACAGCAAGCACGCGCGCGTCGCGCGTGAACCCCCGAAGGTTGACAACCACCAACACGACGACGGCGGCCGCTGCCAGGGCGGTCTGCGTGCCTGCAAGCGCCGGTGCGAGGGAGATGACGTAGTGCGCCCCTGCCGATACGGATACCGCCACTGTGAGGACGTAATCAACCATGAGCGCCGCAGCGACCGTAACTCCGGCGCCATCCCCCAGGTTGCGGCGGGCTATCTCGTAATCACCGCCACCTGAAGGGTAGGCGTGGACGGACTGGCGGTAGGAGGCGATGACCACCAACAGAACCACGATGACCGCGAGGCCGACCCAGGGAGACACCGCGACGGCTGACACACCGGCCAGCGCAAGGGTGAGCAGGATCTCGTCGGGTGAGTAGGCGGTCGACGAGAGGGCGCTGGTCGAAAAGAGCGGCATCGCGATCTTCTTCGGCAGCGTTTCATGCCGCAGCCGGTCGTTGCGGAACGGCTTGCCCACCAACACCCGTTTGGCGGCCTCGAAGAAAGTCAGCACAGCCCACAGACTAGCGCGTTTGCACGCCCCGACCTCCACTAGGCTTGTGGGATAACCAGCAGCAGACAAGCAGGGGTGGCGCAGTGGCGCATTTCGTAATCATGGGCTGCGGACGGGTCGGCGTGAGCCTGGCGCACACGCTGGACGAATCCGGCCACAGCGTGGCGATCATCGACCAGGATGACCGGGCGTTCCGCAGGCTGCGCGGCTCCTTCGGCGGACGCAAGGTGACGGGCGTAGGCTTCGACCGTGACACCCTGAAGAGCGCCGATATCGAAAACGCGTACGCTTTCGCCGCGGTGTCGAGCGGAGACAACTCCAACATCCTGGCGACCCGGGTGGCGCGGGAAATCTTCCACGTACCGCACGTCGTCGCACGGATCTACGATCCAGGCCGTGCAGAGATCTACCAGCGCCTCGGTATCCCCACGGTGGCGGCGGTCCGCTGGAGCGCAGATCAGGTCCTCCGCCGGATCCTCCCCGAGCAGAGCATCAACGGTGACTTCCGCGAGTCTTCAGGGCGGCTGATCCTCGGTGAACTCAACCTCCACGACGGCTGGTTGGGACGTTCCATCAAGGACATCGAAAAAGCTGCCGGCGTGCGGGTTGCCTACCTCACCCGCTTCGGCGAGGGAATGCTGCCGGGCAGCGGAACCAGTTACCAGGAAGGCGACGTTGTGCACGCCATGATGGAGACCGCCGCAACAGACGAAGTGGCTCGGGTGCTCTCGAAGCAGCCGCGGGAGGAGCAGGAATGAAGGTTGTCATTGCCGGCGCGGGAAGCGTCGGATCCTCGATCGCACGTGAACTGCTGTCCAACAACCACGACATCCTCCTCATCGATGAGAAGCCGGAGGTGGTGGGCCGCAGTGGGCTGAAGGGCGCACGCTGGCTGATCGGTGACGCGTGCGAGCTGACCACCCTCAAGGACGCGAAACTGGAAGAGGCCGACGTCGTGGTGTCCGCTACCGGCGACGACAAGGTGAACCTCGTGGTCTCGCTTCTGGCCAAGAGCGAGTTCGGCGTCGGACGGACCGTGGGACGGGTGAACAACCCCAAGAACGATTGGATGTTTGACGATTCCTGGGGCGTCGATGTCGCAGTCAACACACCGCGCCTGATGACAGCCCTGGTGGAAGAGGCGGTCGAAATCGGCGACCTCGTGCGCCTGTTGACCCTCCAGACCGGCGTGTCTGCCATTGTCGAGTTCACTGTGCCCCATGATTCGTCCCTTATCGGGCGAACGCTGGGGTCAATCGAGCTGCCCGCGGACTGCACGGCAGTTGCGATCCTTCGCGACGACGCTCCCATCACTCCCAGCCCCGACGACGTTGTCGAGGCCGGTGATGAACTGTTCTTTGTTGCCGCGATCGCAGCCGAGGACGCTCTGCGGGCGGCATTACGGTCCGCTACCTGACGTCCCCTTACGCCGGCGGATGCTGCTGCTTCTCGAGCGCCGGACGCGATACAAGCCAGGCGAACCAAAGCCCCAGTGCATAGAGTGGGACACCCATGGCCACACGGGTGGCGCCGAGGGCGGCGATGTTATCTACGAGGTACAGCGGCACCTGCACGATGAGCCGCAAGGCGAGTACTGCGATAATCAGCCAGGTGGCAAGTGAGTAGGCCTTGATCCGCGCCGGGTGCTTGCGCCAGTCGGTGCCCTCCCCCCGGATGAAACCGAAGAGCAGTCCCGCCAGGGGCCAGCGGACAGCAATGGAAATCACCATGCCCACGATGTAGGCGGCGTTCGTGAAGAATCCGGGAAGAAAGAAGTCTTCCGCGTTGCCCGTTCGGTTGGCAACAAACGCGCAGATGCCCACGCCGATCAGCCCGGACAGTGCCTGGGTCAGCGGCGTTTTGGTGAGCAGGCGGACGACGGCGAAGACCGCTGAGACTGCGAGGGCAACAATGAGTGAGAGCTGCAGGTCCCGCGCCACGGTGAAGATAACGGTGAACAGCAGGCCGGGAAGTATGGCTTCGGCCAGTCCGCGCACTCCGCCGATGGACTGCATGACATCTATGCGTCCGCTTTCGTCCTGCCGCACGCCGGCTTTCGCGGCATACTGGCCGGCGATCGCTCCGAGTCCGTTATCTGTGGCTGGCTGATCGGGGGCGTCGGCCGCCTCGTTGCCCGGGCGGTCCTCGG
>NZ_JAPSHV010000028.1 GCF_031179385.1 Arthrobacter sp.
GCTTCGGTGGTGCCTGATATCCGTGGAAGTGGCCGGGCGGAGGGACCGGCCATCCGGGCTGTTGGCCCCACTGAGGCTGTTGCTGGTTCTGGCCCCACTGAGGCTGTTGCTGGTTCTGGCCCCACTGGGGCTGCCCGGACGGGGACTGCCATGGCCGGTCCTCTGGATTCCCTCCCGGGACGTTCCCGCTCATGCTTATCCCCTTACGCCTCATGTCTATTCACTGCGCGCGATCCGGTCGAGCTGCCTCATGCTTCACAGCGCGATCTGTCGCGGCTCTTCCGGCACCTTCACCTAGAACTATAGTTACCGGCGCGGTCGATTCCGCCTGAACGCGATCACGTTCAGGGACTGCCCCGTTCCATTCTTCTCCACCGCCGGTTCGTCGGCAGTGGTTCCCGGGAAGTTTCCTGTAAATCGTCCTCTAGGATGACAAAGGCATGCCAGGCGCGCGCCGATGCGACATTGATGGGGCAATGGGAGAATATGAGGATATGAAGGCACGCATTCTGGTCATAGATGACGACGAAGCACTGGCTGAGATGATCGGCATCGTGCTGCGCAATGACGGGTTCGACCCGGTGTTCTGCGCAGACGGCGCGCAGGCGGTAGATGTCTTCAGAAGCACCAAGCCGGACCTCGTTCTTCTAGACCTCATGCTTCCAGGGATGGACGGCATAGAGGTGTGCCGGCAGATCCGCAATGAGTCCGACCTGCCGATTGTGATGCTGACTGCCAAATCGGACACGTCCGACGTCGTCCGCGGACTTGAATCCGGAGCTGACGACTATGTGCCTAAACCATTCAAGCCGGCCGAGCTGGTGGCGAGAGTCCGCGCTCGCTTGCGGCCGGGTGACCAGAAGGCACCTGAAACCCTGCGGATCGGCGAGGTCAGCATCGACGTGGCGGGGCACTCCGTAACACGGGCTGGGGAACGCATTTCTTTGACACCCCTTGAGTTCGACCTCCTCGTCGCCCTTGCGCGGAAGCCCTGGCAGGTATTCACCCGCGAGTTGCTGCTTGAGCAGGTGTGGGGGTACCGGCACGCAGCAGACACCCGGCTCGTTAACGTACATGTGCAGCGGCTGCGCTCGAAGATTGAGCGGGATCCCGAAGCACCGGAAATCGTACTCACTGTTCGCGGCGTCGGATATAAGGCAGGACAAGCGTAATTTTGGAAGGGCGTGCAGGTCGGTCCCTGAGCTCGGTGTCCACCGGCGCCGCGCGGGGCTGGCGGTGGGTTCATTCCATGACGGCGCAGGTCTCGCGGCGCTGGCGCCGGTCGCTGCTGTTCCGGACTGTGACTTCCACTCTGGTACTCACCGCCGTCGCGCTGATGGCTGTCGGCGCTTTCCTCTCCAGTCAGATCGCCAATGGGCTTTATCAGGAGAGGCTTGAGCAGTTCAAGGTTGAGGCCAGTGCCGGCTTGAGCGAGGTGCGGGAAATTTTCGCGCAGACCTCGGTCACCGACCGTGAGTCCACTGCCCAGTTGGTGCGCGATACCCTGCCCAGCCTCGAAGGCGGGGGAGCGGACGCGCCCAGGCAGTTCGTGCTCAACAGCGTGCCCAATCAGGAAACCCCTATCTTCGTGACACCGACCGCGAGCTCAAATCTGGTGGAGTCCTCAGCCATTCCGGACGCTCTCGCTGAAGCCGTCCGGAACGGGGACGACCAGTACTGGTCCCCAATTACCCTCGCCACTTCCGCATCCGGCACGGAGTTCAACGTGCCCGGTATCGCCTTCGGCACCAAGGTGACACTGCCTCCCGAGCAGACGGAATACTCGCTGTACCTCATCTACGATCTGTCCTCGATGCAGGCCACTCTGGACTACATCCACGGGGTCACCTGGATCGGCGGGACGCTGCTTCTCGTGACCATCGGCGCCATCGTCTGGCTCGTCACGAGGAGCGTGGTGGGTCCCGTCAGCCATGCTGCGCTGGTTTCCGAGAAGCTGGCCGCGGGACAGCTACAGGAGCGCATGGAGACTCAGGGCGAGGATGAAGTCGCGCGGCTGGGGGCTTCCTTCAACCATATGGCCGCCAGTCTCCAGGACCAGATCACCCAACTCGCCCAGTTGTCGCAGATGCAGCAGCGTTTTGTTTCCGATGTCTCGCACGAGCTGAGGACGCCTCTCACCACAGTCCGCATGGCGGCCGAGGTACTGCACGACGCACGCCAGGACTTTGATCCCGTGAATCGGCGATCAGCGGAGATTCTTTATAACCAGGTGGAGCGCTTTCAGGCACTGCTTGCGGACCTTCTGGAAATTTCCCGATTCGACGCAGGCGCAGCGGTGCTCGACGCCGAGCCGACGGACATCTTCCAACTCGTTCATCACGTCATTGAGGGAACGAAGCCGCTGGCAGAGAGTCACAACTCCGATGTCACGATCATTTCGAGTGAGTCCAAGTGCGTGGTGGACGTCGATCCCCGGCGGATTGACCGCATCCTGAGGAATCTAGTTGTCAACGCCCTGGAGCACGGCGAAGGAAAGCCAATCAACATTTATATTGCCTCCAATCCTGATGCAGTGGCGGTGGCTGTTCGGGATTATGGCATCGGTATGACTCCGCTCGATGCAGCCCGGGTATTCGACAGGTTCTGGCGAGCTGATCCCGCTCGTGCGCGGACAACCGGCGGCAGTGGGCTCGGGCTCTCCATCGCCACCGAGGATGCCAGGTTGCACGGTGCCTGGCTCCAGGCCTGGGGTTCACCCGGAGAAGGTTCCTGCTTCCGCCTCACTCTGCCCAAGCGCCGGGACTCAGTGCTGAAGGTCTCGCCGCTTCCGCTCCCGCCGCGCCAGGCCGCCCTGCCTCCCGGACGGAACGCCGGCACCACCCCCGACGCTGTGCCGTCGATGCACGGAGTTCCAGGAGGGGACCAATGAGATGCGCTGACCGTTCCCTGCGAGCCATTGCAGCGCTCTCGCTTCTTGGGATGCTGGGGGCCTGCTCGGCAATTCCGACGGCCGGCCCCGTGGGCACCATCGAAGCCACCGCCGAGGCTGAAACGGATGCTCTCTTCGTCAACAACCCGGCGCCCCCGCGCGAGGGTGCAAGCGCAACAGAGGCGCTCTCCGGTTTCCTCGTAGCGGGAATCGGTGTGTCCGAGAACTACAGTGTGGCTCGCGAATACCTGACGCCCGCGCTGTCGCAGGTCTGGGAGCCCGAGGAACAGATAACGATCTACCGGTCGGATCCCAAGATCAGTTCCACTCCTACTGAAGGCCAGCTGCAGCTGCAGGTGGAGGTCGCCGGATACATTGATGCCGCCGGCATTCGAAGGGACGTGGGTCCGGGCACCACTGAGACCATCACAGTGCGGATGGAACAGGTCCGAGGACAATGGCGGGTTGCGGAGATACCCAGCGGAATCATGATTTCGGCGGCGGACGCGGAGATTCTCCTGCAGCCGCATGAGCTCTACTTCTACAGCAGTTCCTACCGGTACTGGGTGCCGGATGTTCGCTGGTTCGTGAATCGTCAGGGCATTGCCACCAACATAGTTCAAGCGCTGATCGATGGCCCGGCACCGTATCTGCAGGGGGCAGTGACCAGTGCTTTCCCTGAGAACGCAGCCCTCGCCGTTGAATCCGTTCCGATCGAGTCAGGAACGGCTACGGTCGATTTCACCGCTGATATACGTACGGCGACGGATAACCTGCGGCGCCTGCAGATGGAACAACAGCTGAGCGTCACACTGTCCGGGCTGAATACGGTGAACTCAGTGGAGCTTCGCGCCGGCCAACCCATACCAATCGAACCTGATCCCGACCTGGTGCAGCCTGAACTGAACTCAGCCGTGCCAAGCAGGCAGGTCGTGCTCAGCGAGGACGAACTGGCTTTTTTTGAGGGCGGCCAGCTCATCTCCGTGGAAGATGTGCCGTCCATAGCGGAGTTCGACCCCGTGGACCCGGCTATGTCCTATGACGGCAGAAATTTCGCCTTTCTCAACGAGGACCGCACGGAGTTATTGGCTACAGGTGAAGGACAGACGGTAAGGGCGGTCACAGCCGGCTCGAGCTTGACGACACCGAGCTATGACCCAGCCAACTGGATCTGGACGGCGGGTACATCAGACGGACGGTCATACATTCGCGCCGTTCCGCCCGGCGGAAGCGCGAGCAACGCCGTTGAGGTCCTCGCGCCGTGGCTCGGCAACAGGACCATCAGTGAAATCAGGATCTCGCGCGACGGGGCTCGGGCACTTATCGTTGCCCAGCAGTCGGGGCAGAGCCAATTGCTGCTGTCCGGGATCAGCCGGAGCGAAGACGGTGTACCAAAGACACTGAGTGATCCTGTGTCACTCAACCCGCCCGGGACAATCGACACAGCAAAGTGGGTGACGGAAACCTCTGTTGTGGTTGCTGATACTGCAAGCGAAGGACCAGTGACGGTCACGCTGATCCCATTCGCCGCCGAGGCAGACGATTACCTGCCACTCGAAGGGCTGGAGCATCTCAGCGCCGGCACGGGACGCACCAATGTCTATGCTCAGAGCGGTGACAGTATTTGGGGGGTAGTAGGTAATACCTGGACAGACCAGAGCGTTACGGCACGCGATCCCGCTTTTGCCGGATAATCCTTAGGCCGGGTCTATTATCCACACTGTGCTGGATTCGTTTTTCTCCGTCTAGCGTTGTGGGACGGTGGAGACATGCGGCAACGACTGGAGCGATATCTGGACGAGGCGCGTCTGCATCCTCTCTGGGATCGGACCGGTGGGGCGCTGCGGGAGTTCTGGTCCTTGATTCTGCCCACGGAATGCGTGGTTTGCGAGCAGGCTGACAGCTCATTGTGCGTTGATTGCGCAGTGATTCTGCGGCGGGCAACAGTGCGCCCCTTCCGAGCGGAGCACGGAGCGGAGGGATTGCCGGAAGCGGAAGCTGGGCTTGCGGTCTCCTTAAACCCGGCTGTGCATCTCTTTTCCCCTCTACCCGTCGTCGCTGCCGGCGAGTACGCCAAGGCGGTGGCGGCCGCCATCCTGGCATTCAAGAACCACGGCCACACTGACATCGCACGCTGGCTTCAGGCTGCGCTTGCCGGTGCTCTCCATGACGCCAGGTGGAGGCTCTGCGGGGACTATGAACACGTGCTGCTCATTCCTGTTCCTTCCCGGGGTGTCTCTATCCGGCGGCGTGGCTATGACCCGTTGGGTCTTCTGCTCGGTGGTCTGGCCAGGCGACGGGAGTTCCCGGCTGGAACAAGGGTTGTCGGTGCGGTCCGACTCAGCCGGCCTTCGCTTGGCCCGGCAACCCTTGTGCCGGACGGACTGTCCCAGAAGTCTCTTGGGCGGCGAGGCAGGCGCCGGAATGTGCATGGCAGCATGGAGGCATCTCCGATGATCCGGAACATCCCAAAGGGTGCGCCCTGCCTCATCGTCGACGACGTCCTGACAACGGGCGCCACCATCGCCGAGACTGCACGCGTACTTCGTGCCGCCGGAATCATCGTGGCGGGTGCTGTCGTCGTCGCTGCAACTCCCGCCCCACGCGGAGAGAATCAGGCGACGGTTACGGCCTTTCCAGCTTCCGTAGAGGGAGCTTCCAGCGAACCCACCGAAAAAAACCGGCGGGTAGGGGTGAATTCAAACAACGGGTGAACTACCGTGAAGTATGGGTATCACAACGAAGACAGTTACCCA
Source organism: Arthrobacter sp. (assembly GCF_031179385.1). Taxonomy (GTDB): domain Bacteria; phylum Actinomycetota; class Actinomycetes; order Actinomycetales; family Micrococcaceae; genus Arthrobacter_D. The sequence goes on from NZ_JAPSHV010000028.1 coordinate 5,647, forward strand.
TCGACAGCGGCTGGAAGGAGCACATCCTCGGCCGCTGTTGTGTCACCTGAGCGATTTTGGAGGGCACTATGGAATTCATGATCAACGGACGGAACCTCGCAGTCTCTGACCGATTCCGGGAATACGCGGAAGAGAAGATCGACAAAATCGAACAACTGGGGGACAAGGTCCAGCGGCTTGACGCAAAAGTGACGAAGGAACCAAACGCGCGCCAGGCAGACAGTGCACTTACGGTTGAGCTCACCGTTCTGCAGAAGGGTCCGGTTATCCGGGCCGAGGCATCAGCTGCGGACAAGTTCGCCGCGTTCGACCTCGCATACAGCAAGTTGCTCGAGCGGCTTCGCAGGGCGCGGGACCGTCGGAAGGTACACCACGGACGGCACACACCCGTAGCAGTCCGGGAAGCGACTGCCACGCTGGAACCCGCCAGCACGGAGCAACCCATCTATGCGGCATCTGCCAATCACACGGGCAATACCGACGCTGACACCGGCGATCAAACCGGATACGAAATTGACACCGACATCCCGGCGGGCGATTCACCGGTCCTTATCCGTCGGAAGGTCTTTTCGGGAACCCCGATGAGCCTTGACGATGCGGTCGACAATATGGAGCTTGTCGGCCACGATTTCTACCTTTTTGTGGATTCACAGACGGGTGCGCCCTCGGTTGTTTACCGGCGACAGGGTTGGACCTATGGAGTGATCACGCTTGACTCTAAGTGCGCGGACGGTCCCGAGGACCCGCACGAGGAGCTCGTTGCATACCGAGCGCGAGAATCGGCAACCGCCTGAGGACTGAACTGGCACCTATGATCGAGCAATGACCCTTTCCCTGACTCTCCTCCAGGCACGTCGGATTGCGCTGGAGGCGCAGGGACTGGCACGGGAGCGGCCCACCAGATCCCCGGGAACACGGGAGGTGGGCCGTACCCTTGCCCAGCTGCAACTCCTTCAGATCGACTCCGTCAACGTACTCTCGCGAAGCCACTACCTGCCCCTTTTCGCTCGCTTGGGCCCGTACGATCGATCGATCCTCGACCGGTTTTCGTCCCGGGCTCCGCGGCGTCTGGTCGAGTATTGGGCGCACGAAGCCAGCCTGATCTTGCCCGAGCTGTACCCCTATCTTGTCGCAACGCAGAGCCGGAAATGGGCGGGCGCATCTTCCCTTCCCACGGATACCAGACAGGAACTCAGTAGGAGGATCCTTGAACTGTTAGGTACGAGCCGGCCACTGACTGCAGCGCAGGTTCAGGATCGGATCGGCCATACCGAAGTGAAGACTTACGATCAATGGGGCTGGAACTGGAGCTCGGTGAAGAGGGTACTTGAGGACCTCTTTCAGCATGGGCTCATTTCATCGGCGGGCAGGACCGCGCAGTTTGAGCGCCGCTACGCGCTGACGAAGCAGGTTCTGCCGAACAGGTCGCTGGCCGGGCTGGAGGTTCCGGCGGAAGACGCTTACCTGCACTTGACGGAACGCGCTGCCCGCGCGCTCGGGGTTGGTACCGTCCGGTGCATTGCGGACTATTTCCGCATACCCATCAAGGCGGCGACCGCGGCTATCCATACCCTCACACAGCGAGGGACTTTGGTTCCGGTTTCGATTGACTCCTGGGCACAGCCCGCCTATAGATATGCCGGATCCGTCTTGCCCCGGGCTGCAACAGGCAGAGCGCTCCTCAGCCCCTTTGACTCGGCTGTCTTCGAACGTCGGCGGCTCGAGGCGCTGTTCGACTTCCACTATCGCCTTGAGATATACACTCCGGCAGAGAAACGCAAGTATGGCTATTACGTGCTTCCCTTCCTCCTCAGAGACTCTATGGTTGCGAGGGTGGATCTCAAGGCGGACCGTGCACAGAATCAGCTGCTGGTGCGGGCTGCCCACGGCGAACCTTCTGCACCGGCAGACACCGTCGTCGAACTTGCAGCGGAACTGGTTCTCATGGCTGGCTGGCTGGAACTCGACGAAGTGGTGGTTGAACCGCGGGGAGATCTGCACCAGCCGTTGGCTGCCCATCTGGCCGAAGAGTACGGGTGGGAACTAAATCGGGGGACAGCACGTCTCTCACGTAGACTGATTTCGCCAGGAAACGGCGTACCTAGATTGGGAGCAAAAACCAGTGCCATCACTTCTTGAACGAGTCCTTCGTACCGGCGATAAGAAGACACTGAAGCAACTCCGCAACTACGCCGACGCGATCAACGTACTCGAAGACGAATTCCGCGCCCTCAGTGACGAGGAGCTGCGTGGAGAAACGGACAAGCTGAAGAAGCGTTATCAAGACGGCGAAACCCTCGAGGCGCTGCTGCCCGAAGCATTCGCAGCTGTGAGGGAAGCCGCCGGCCGCACACTCGGACTCCGCCATTTCGACGTCCAGTTGATGGGCGGCGCAGCCCTGCATCTCGGAAACATCGCTGAGATGAAGACGGGTGAAGGCAAGACGCTCGTCGCGACTGCGCCCGCCTACCTGAACGCACTCACGGGTAAGGGCGTCCACGTCGTCACAACGAACGACTACCTGGCCGAGTATCAGTCCGACCTGATGGGCCGTGTCTTCCGTTTCCTCGGACTGAGCTGCGGATGCATCCTGTCCAAGCAGGACCCTGCTACCCGACGAGCACAATACGCAGCGGATATTACCTACGGCACGAACAACGAGTTCGGGTTTGATTACCTGCGCGACAACATGGCCTGGAGCGCAGCAGAGCTGGTTCAGCGTGGGCACAATTTCGCGATCGTCGATGAGGTGGATTCGATCCTGATCGATGAGGCGAGGACGCCGCTGATCATCTCGGGTCAGGCATCCGGAGACGTGAACCGGTGGTATACGGAATTCTCCAAGGTCGTCACTCGGCTCACGAGGGAAACCGACTATGAAGTCGACGAGAAGAAGCGGACCGTCGGTGTTCTCGAGAGCGGCATCGAGAAGGTTGAGGACTACCTCGGGATCCATAATCTTTACGAATCGGCGAACACGCCCCTGATCGGGTTCCTCAACAATGCGATCAAGGCCAAGGAACTTTTCAAGCGTGACAAGGACTACGTCGTTCTCAACGGCGAAGTCATGATTGTCGACGAGCACACCGGTCGTATCCTTGCGGGCCGGCGCTACAACGAGGGAATGCATCAGGCGATCGAGGCCAAAGAGGGCGTCGAGATCAAGGCAGAGAACCAGACTCTGGCTACTGTCACGCTTCAGAATTACTTCCGTCTCTACGGCAAGCTTTCGGGCATGACAGGCACAGCTGAAACCGAGGCGGCCGAGTTCATGGGCACCTACAAACTGGGTGTCGTTCCCATTCCGACCAACCGGCCCATGGTCCGTGAAGACCGCTCTGACCTCATCTACAAGAATGAAGTCGCCAAGTTCGATGCTGTCGTCAAGGACATCGTGGAGCGTCACGAGAAGGGCCAGCCGGTGCTGGTTGGCACTACCTCGGTCGAGAAAAGCGAGTATCTGTCCAAGCAGTTGGCCAAAGCAGGCATTCGCCACGAGGTCCTGAATGCAAAGAATCACGCGCGCGAGGCAGCGATTGTCGCACAGGCGGGGCGCAAAGGGGCAGTCACCGTAGCAACCAATATGGCGGGTCGCGGTACGGACATCATGCTCGGCGGAAACGCGGAGTTCAACGCGGTCGCCGCGATGGAGAAGAAGGGCCTTCACCCGGCCGAGAATCCTGAAGAGTACGAGGCGGAATGGCCGAAGGCACTCGCGGAGGCGAAGAATGCGGTTGAGGCCGAGCAGGAAGAGGTCCGAGAGCTTGGCGGGCTTTACGTGCTCGGTACTGAACGGCATGAATCCCGCCGTATCGACAACCAGCTGAGAGGCCGTTCCGGCCGTCAGGGTGACCCCGGTGCATCCCGCTTCTACCTGTCGCTCACCGACGATTTGATGCGTCTGTTCAACTCCGGTGCCGCTGAGCGCATCATGAACAGCTCGTCAATGCCCGACGACGTCGCCCTCGAATCGAAGATGGTATCCAAGGCTATTGAAAGCGCCCAGGGCCAAGTCGAAAGCCGCAACGCCGAGCAGCGCAAGAACGTACTGAAGTACGACGACGTTCTCAACCGGCAGCGCGAAGCGATCTACAGTGATCGGCGACGAATCCTGGAGGGTGACGACCTGCACGAGAAGGTCGAGCACTTCCTGGAAGATGTCGTCACCGCAATGGTCGACGAAGCCACGGCCCAGGGCCACGGCGACGATTGGGACTACGAGCTTCTGTGGAGCAACCTGAAGACGCTCTACCCGATCAGCCTGACCATCGACGAAGTAGTTGAGGAAGCCGGCGGAAAGTCGAAAGTTACCCGGGACTTCCTTCACGCGGAGATCCTGTCGGACGCAAAAGTGGCCTACAAGCAGCGGGAGGAAGCTCTCGGTGAAAAGTCAATGCGCGAGCTGGAGCGCCGCGTAGTGCTCTCCGTGATCGGTCGAAAGTGGCAGGAACACCTGTATGAGATGGACTACCTGAAAGAGGGCATCGGCCTTCGGGCCATGGCCCAGCGTGATCCGCTCGTTGAGTATCAGCGCGAAGGTTTTGTGCTGTTCCAAGCCATGATGGAAGCCATCCGCGAGGAGAGCATTGGCTACATCTTCAATCTCGAGGTTGAGGTTACCCCCGCCCAGCAGACCGGGCTCCCAGGAGTGGCGGATGGTCGCGGACTCGTGGGCACCCCCACTATCAAGGCTGCAGGTCTTGAGGCACCGGAGAAGCCGGCCAGCTTGGCATTCACCGCCCCCAATGCGCAGGGCGAGGTGGAGACCCGGGTTGAACGCAGCGGAAGCGCCTCCGACGGGGATGCAGTGAAGGGCGGACGGGCCGAACAGCGCGCAACGGCAAAGCGCCGACGGAAGTAGCTCGGGCAGGACCCAACGCAGCGGCGAGGCGCGTCATCCAATCTCGAGTTCCGTGACGCGCCATTGACCGCGCCATCGCTCAATCCTGAGAGCGATTGCCCTGGCCCGCTTCTGCTCTGCCGCCACTACAGAAGCCTCAAAGACACTTGGTGTTATGGCGCATATGCGTACCGCCCGGATGAGGATATTGCGGTGAAGTCGCAGGGGGCGAGCGGCGGCATTCGCTCTAGGAGATGCTCCGTGCAACCCATCTATGCTGCGAACCAGGTTGGAACGCAGCTGAAGACGCTCATAGCTGCGTCCGTCGAGTAGCCGCGCCATTTGCTGTAAGGGCCTTGTGCCGCCAAGAACCTCAAGTGAACCTCGGGCGACTTTACGAGCCAGAGCCTCGAGTTCCAGCGGGATCTCTGGTTCTGCTGTCGGCGCAGGTGCCGGCGGACGTGGGAGCGGAAGTACCGCGGCGTCGACCGTTCCGTTGGACGCAAACGTAGGCGACTGCACGATGGGTCTGGGCGCTCCGCTGGCCTCGGCGAGGGAATCGACACTGTGCGGTAGCGGCATGTGTGAGATGGTGCTCATGTCAGTTCCTCGCTTATTTCGATTCGGAAGGGGCAGCCGAGGGCGCTTTGAGTACTTGGCCTGGCTGAAGTAGTTCGGGGTCCTCGCCGATTACTGATCGGTTCGCCTCATACCACCGGGGCCAAGCTTCCGCCACGCTCGCATCCGACGCATGTGGATCCAGATGTCGGGCGGCAATTGTCCAGAGGGAGTCGCCAGGCTCAACGACTGTCTCCACCTGGGCTGTGGCGCTGGGGGATGAGCGGCCTTCCCTTGATTTCTTCACCAGTAGCCCGCCACCCGGCAGTGGGGTTGTCGGTTGCCAGGACGGCTCAAGCATGTGCCGTGACTCAACCGGTATCCATTGGGGAGTGAGAACCGGATCCTCGAGGACGGTGTTGATTTGCTCGGAGGCAGAGGAGGCAGAGGAGGCAGAGGAGGCAGACGTAAGGCCGGTTGCCGCTTGAGCTGCCGGCAGCACCGCAAGGTTCATGCCCAGGGCGAGGCAGGCCGTCCGTCGCATGAAGACAGGAGCGAGCGCTCCAACCCGGCGGGCGGCGTCAGTGCTGCCTCCTCGGCGAAGGAGTTCCGCGCTGACCGCGAGACAGAAACTTAACGCCCACCAAAGCACCACGAGACCGCCAATACCTGTTACCCCGAGCCCAATCAGCCTGGTGAGTGCCGTACCAGGTGCGGCATCCTGACCGTCGGCAAGAAATCTCCCCAATGAAAGGAGCGTGATTCCAAGAATGAATACGACAGCGGCCAATCCCGAGCCACCCCTGCCTGAGATTCGCACCCCCGCATTTGATGCAGTTTGATGTGATTTGCTGCTTTGCATGGCTACTTGTCTACCCTGAATGTCATTCGATGTCTACCAGTTGACCGAGGGAAGAATGGAACCATAGGGTGAACTAATGCGTTGGACCGCCCTCTTCGAGGATCTTGAGACTCAGCTCGATGCCGCAACGCGTGTTGCGGATGACGCAGAGATCGCTGACAGAGTGCGTCGTGGCCATAGTGAAGTGCCACTGGCCGATCGACTTCGGGGCCAGCTGGGACTCACGCTCAGGGTGAGCACGTTCGGCGGTGAAGTCTTTCAGGGCCAATTGACGCACGTGGGCGCGGAATGGTTGGTTTTGCGAGGCCAGACAGCCGAGATTGTTGTACCACTGACGGCCATACGCTTTGTCGACGGCCTGAGCCGAACCGTAGCCGTGGAGAAATCGCAGGTGTTAAGGGCCCTCGGATTGGGATCCGTTCTGCGGACTCTCGCCAGGGATCGCGCTCGGGTAGTCATCCATACGGTCGATGGCGGTCCACGGCTTGAGGGAGTCATCGATCGCGTGGGAAAGGATTTTGCGGAGATTGCTGTGGTACTGCCGGGTGAGGCGCGGCGCGCGGCCACGGTGTCGGCTGTCTATGCGGTCCCGTTCGCTGGCATAGCTGCGGTTTCTTCGCGCTGAGGGCAAAGACGGACGCGGGTGGCCTACACCGAATGCGCGGTCAGCGCTGCAAGGAGGCGCTACACATCCTGCTCGACGTGCAATCCTTCCTTCACGCTGGCGGCAGTCTTTTGGTAGGCGCGGGCGATGTAGTCCTCGAGAACCTGGGTCTCGACCCGCCACTGCCCTCTGCCACCCACCTGAATGGCCGGTAGTTCACCCGAGCGCACCAGCGCGTAGGTCTGCGACGAGGAGATATTGAGCACCTCACCAACATCCGCGAGGGTCATGAATCGTTTCTGTGCCACGAAAGCCGCCTTCCCTTCGTACAAGGCAGGAAACCTTATCTGTACATCTTGCCACCTCGGAGGCGCGGTCGGTGCCGTTATCCACAGTTTGACGTCAATCGTGCAAAGTCGTTTCCGTTTGCCGTGCCCCTGAAAGACAATTGGTTTTTGAAGCGCGTGGTCTCACCGCGCTTCGCCTAAACGGCAGCACCAGGGGAGTAGGGGAAACAACGCGTGAGTCTCACATTCGATAGTCCGGCAAATGCGGATACGCCACTTCGGCTGCGCAAGCCCTCATGGAAGGATCCGCGGTTGCTCGTCGGGCTGCTGCTGGTGTGTGTGTCCATCGCCGGGGTCATAGTCATTGTCGAGAATGCGGATAGGACGGTCGGCGTCTATGCAGCCAGGAAGGACCTTCCCGTCGGTCAGGAACTCACAGAGGATAGCCTGCGGGTCGTGCCGGTGCACCTGGGCGAGGTTGAGGGATCCTATGTGACCGTGAGCGATGGGCTGCCTCACGACGCTGTGGCTCAGCGCATGCTTTCAGCGGGAGAGCTCCTCCCTGCGTCCGGTATCGGATCCGCCGATGCTCTCGACCGGAAGCCGGTGGGCTTGACCATTGAGGAGCCGCTCCCGATAGGCACTGCCATCGGGGATCGCGTCGACGTGTGGATCTCCCCGCGAGGAGAGGGGAACGAGTTTTTGGAGCCGGAGTTGCTGCTTGAAAGCGCCGAGATCTATGACTACTCAGAACAGGATTCCGCGTTGGGCGCTACCCAGTCGGCGCGGGTGTTCGTGCTCGTCGGTGAAGAGAGCCTCCCGGCTCTTCTCGATGCGCTTTCCAATGAAGCCAAGATCGCAGTTCTCGTCAACGCGGGCAGCACAAAGTGACTATCCCCGTAGTGACCGTAGGGCGTTCAGCCAGCGACTGCGTAACAGGCCTTGAACAACTGCGCGGACCGGTCACTGTGGTTCGCCGCTGCGACGAATTCGCCGACATGATCGCAGCTTGCCAGACCGGAGTTGCGCGCGCTGCGATAGTTGCAGTCGACGCCGGCGAGATAACGACGACTCTGGTCGAGCGCCTGCGCGCGGCGGAAGTCGCCATTGTCGCGTTGGCAGACGACGACGACGCTCGGGAACGGATGCGCGCGCTAGGCGTGCGACACACCCGCTCGGCGATAGATCCGGGTGTACTTGCGGAGGAGGTCGCTGCTGCTGTAGCCGACTTGGAACAGCATCGCAGCGGCGTTCCGAGCGTTGCTTTTGCTGACCCGTCGTACGCTCTAGCCCCGATGATTCCGCCCTCTGGTCAAAGTCAGGAACCGGCTGGCGACGGAACCGTGATTGCTGTCTGGGGCCCTACGGGTGCCACTGGCCGCACTACGGTCGCAGTCAATATCGCGGCGGAACTGGCCGCGACGGGCTCTCGGATCCTGTTGATGGACGCAGACACATACGGCGCGAGCGTGGCCGCTTTCCTTGGGCTCCTGGATGAGTCAGCCGGCATCGCTCAAGCCTGCAGGATCGCGGATCAGGGAGTATTGGACCCACCTTCTCTGAAGCGGGTGTGTGCTGAGGTGAACGTAGGAGGAAATTCTCTGTACGTCCTGACAGGCGTCACGCGGGCGGATCGGTGGGCAGAGGTAAGGCCTTCGGCGCTCTCCGCTTTGCTTACTGTTGCGCGTTCTGTCTTTGACACCGTTGTCATTGACTGTGCGTTCGGCATCGAGGCTGATGAGGAGCTGAGCTTTGATACCCTCGCTCCCCGCCGTAACGGGGCAACTCTGCGTTGTCTTGAACTCGCGGACGAGGTGTACGCGGTGGGTTCGGCGGACTCCGTTGGAGTGCCTCGACTGGTTCGAGCTCTTGCGGAACTGGATGAAGCGGTGCCAACCGCAGTGCCGCGAGTCGTCTTCAACAAGGTGAGGGCGGCTTCTGTGGGTCGATCACCTGATCGGCAGTTACGGGAGGCATGGGACAGGTTCGGTCCATCAACTCCGATCTCGGCTTTCCTGCCGGCAGACTTCGACGCCGCCGACGCCGCCCTCCTCAACGGCGAGGCGCTCTGCGAGACGGCCCCCGGCTCACCGCTCCGAAGTGCCATCGCCGGGCTTGTGGATGCACCGGTTGAACAACGGAGACGGCGCCCTGCTGGCTCATCTCACAACGAAATGAAGTTTTTCGGTAACGGCGTTAGGCTCTCACAGTAAGGGGGTCGCGAAGGGGCGGCCTTTCATCTCGTTACGGAGGCGGTTCATGTCGTCTGGATCCAGCACCACGGAACAGTCCAGCTCTGACACTTCACTCACCGAGTTCTTTCAGCACTACTACCAGCACCTCGCGGATGACGACGCCGGCGCCTACTCGCCGGACGCGCTGACGGAACGGGCGCTCGAGCATCGCTCTGTGGCCTCCATCCGGTCGACCGGTGAGGCGCGAGTGGAAGTGTTCGATCAGGATGACGCGAGCATCGTCATGATCGTCACGGACGACATGCCATTCCTCGTCGATTCCGTGACTGCCGAACTCGTACGTCAGCAAGCCGCCATCCGATTGGTCGTCCACCCGACCTTCGTTGCAGTGCGGAACCGCGCATCGTCAGAACTGCTGAAGCTGCGGCGCGTTCCCTCCTCCGCCGGCTCATCCAGCGGAGATACCGCGGCGTTGCCTAATCTGACTGATCTGGTGGCCGAAGGCGACATCAGTGCGCATGTCGAGTCCTGGATTGCGGTGGAGGTGGCCCGAATCGTCGACGAGACCCGGCGGGCTGAACTTATCGAGGGTCTGTACCGGATTCTCTCGGATGTGCGTGCCGCCGTCGAGGACTGGACGGCAATGCGAATCAAGCTCCGTGAGGTATCGGACACGCTGAAAAGCGTCCCAGACAACGCGGGTGTTCCAGGTCTGGATCAGGCACAGGAACTCCTGGCCTGGCTGGACCAGGGCAACTTCACCTTTTTAGGCTTCAAGGAATACGACCTTGAAACCATCGACGGGGAGGACGTTCTTCGTGTCCGCGACGACAGCGGGCTAGGCCTGTTGCGCCATCCGATTGACGGTCGGCCTATCCAGCATCTGACTCAGGCCGGACGCGCAAAGGCTCGGGAAAAGCAGCCGCTCGTCATCACCAAGGCGAACTCAAGGTCGACCGTCCACCGCGCTGCCTACCTCGACTACATCGGGATCAAGCGATTCGATCAGCAGGGGAACGTCTGCGGTGAACGGCGCTTCATTGGACTGTTCGCAACCAGCGCTTACACCGGATCCGTCCGCAATGTGCCGATCATTCGGGACAAGGTGAACGAGGTCCTGCACCGATGCGGATTCCCGTCCGACTCCCACTCAGGCAAGGACTTGCTTTCGATCCTGGAGACCTATCCGCGGGACGAGCTGTTTCAGATAGACGTCGATGATCTGGTCACTACAGCCATGGGCATCCTGCGTCTACAGGAGAGGCGCCGTACCAGGCTGTTCCTACGTCCTGACACGTACGGGCGCTTCATGTCCGCTCTTGTCTACCTTCCGCGGGACCGCTACACAACCAGCGTTCGGCTGCGGATAGAAGACGAGTTGCGTCGTACCTTCAATGCCGAGTCCATCGACTACGAGGCGCGGATGAGTGAGTCAGCCCTCGCGCGACTGTTCTTCCGGATTCGGCTTCCCAAGGGCGCTGAAGTGGCACATGTCGAGTTGGCGGAGTTGGAACAGCGCCTTGTGATGGCTGCTCGTTCCTGGTCCGAGGGAATTGACGAGGTGGCACGGAACCGTCTGAGCCGACAGGAGGCAGAGCAGTTCTCCAGCCTATGGGCGGAAGCCTTCCCAGCGGCTTATCGAGTGGACTATGAAGTCGAAGACGCGCTCGAAGACATCGAGCGCTTCTCTATCTACGACCGCACCGATACACCTGGTCCGATCATGCACGTTTACGTGCCGACGGGAGCGGGTGAGCACCTGGAGGAGGACGCGCGGCTCAAGCTCTACTTGACCGAGCCCAAGAGCCTCAGCCAGATCCTGCCTTTCCTGCATAATCTCGGACTGGAGGTGCTCGACGAGCGTCCCTTCGAGATCGAGCGTTCTGATGGCCGGGATTTCTTCCTCTACGACCTGGGCTTGCGATATCCGGCCGGCATCGATCCGGAAGGCACCGGGGAATTGTTGGAGGGCGCATTCGCTGCTGCCGTCGCCAACGCCAGTGAATCAGACTCGTTCGACCGACTCGTGCTGAAGGAGAACCTTCACTGGCGAAAGGTCGCCATCCTTCGCAGCTATGCCAAGTACATGCGCCAGATGGGCAATATGAACTCATATGGCTTCATCAGCGATACCCTTTTGGCCAACCCTGAAGTGACACGCAGATTGATTGGGCTCTTTGAGGCCCGATTTGATCCGGATCTCAGTTCGACGCAGCGAGCAGAGGCCACGGCGCTGGTGCGTCAGGAACTGGATTCCAGTCTTGAGCAAGTCCCGACACTCGATGCAGACCGTGTGCTGCGGACATTCGCCAATGTTATCGAAGCGACCCTTCGCACGAACTACTTCCAGAACAAGCGCCACATCAGTTACAAGCTGAGCACTGCTGCGATCGACGGCGCTCCGCATCCCCGTCCGAAGTTCGAGATTTGGGTGTATTCGCCTCAGATCGAGGGTGTGCACTTGCGCTTTGGAGATATCGCCCGTGGAGGTCTGCGGTGGTCCGATCGTAGGGAAGACTTCCGAACGGAGATACTCGGCCTCGTCAAGGCCCAGACGGTGAAGAACGCCGTGATCGTGCCCACCGGAGCGAAAGGCGGTTTCTACGCCAAGCAATTGCCGGATCCTGCCCAGGACCGGGCCGGCTGGATGGCGGAAGGTCAGGCAAGCTACCGAACATTCATCCGAGCCCTTCTCGATGTCACCGACAATCTGGTGACCACAGAAGAGGGCGAGCAGGTAGTCCCACCCGAAAGGGTGGTTCGGCATGACGGGGATGACAGCTACCTGGTGGTTGCGGCGGACAAGGGCACCGCATCGTTCTCGGACATAGCGAATGAACTTTCAGCGGAATACGGCTTCTGGCTGGGTGATGCCTTCGCCTCCGGCGGCTCCGTCGGGTACGACCACAAGGCAATGGGCATCACTGCCCGCGGCGCCTGGGAGTCGGTGAAGCACCACTTCAGCGAATTCGGCGTCGATACGCAGACCGAGGACTTCACGGTTGCCGGTGTCGGAGACATGAGCGGCGACGTCTTCGGGAACGGCATGTTGCTGTCGGCACACATCCGACTAGTTGCGGCCTTCGACCACCGGCATATCTTCCTCGATCCCAATCCGGACGCATCGGCGTCGTTCGCTGAGCGTAAGCGGCTCTTCGAACTGCCCCGGTCCAGCTGGGCGGATTACAGCCCTGAACTGATCAGCGACGGCGGCGGCGTATATGCGCGTAACGTGAAATCCGTTCCTATCAGCGAGCAGGTGCGGGCGGCGCTTGGTCTGGACGAGTCCGTCATTGCGTTGAGTCCTCCGGAGCTTCTGCGAGCAATCCTCACTGCCCCGGTCGACCTCCTCTACAACGGTGGAATCGGTACCTACGTCAAGGCTTCAACCGAGACCCACAGCGATGTCGGAGACAAGGCAAACGACGCGATCAGGGTCGACGGTAACCAGTTGCGGGCACGGGTCGTCGGTGAAGGCGGAAACCTCGGGATGACGCAGCGCGGACGGATCGAGGCGGCACTCAGTGGAGTGATCCTCAATACGGACGCGATCGATAATTCAGCGGGCGTTGACTGTTCCGATCATGAGGTCAACATCAAGATCTTCGTTGACCGGATGGTGCGTATCGGCCGCCTCCGGGCGGACGAGCGTGCTCAGTTCCTCCACTCAATGACTGATGAAGTAGCCGAGCTCGTTCTGCAGGACAACATTGACCAGAACGTGCTGCTGCTCAATGACCGGCAGCGGGTTCTCGAGTGGAGCCCCACGTTCGAACGGCTGATGGACTGGCTGGAGTCGCACGCGGACTTGAATCGCGAACTGGAAGCACTGCCGACCACGAAAGAGCTGAGGGCGCGAGTCGAGCGGGGGCAGGGGCTTACTTCGCCCGAGCTGTCCGTTCTGGCTGCTTATGCCAAGATCGAACTTACCAAGGCGCTGACCAAGAGCGACCTTGCAGACGATCCGTGGTTCAAGGACACGCTTCGTCGTTACTTCCCGCAGCAACTGGTTGAACGCTTCGACGAAGAGCTCGACAGCCATCCGCTGCGCCGCGAGATCATCTCTACGGTCATCGCAAACGACATGGTCAACCTGGGAGGCATCACCTTCGTTTTCCGAGTCATGGAGGAAACCTCGGTCAGCGAGCCTGTAGTGGCGCGTGCATTTGTGGCGCTGCGTGAGATTTACGAGCTTGACCGGATCGTCGGCGAACTCGCCGAACTGCCTCCCAGTTTCCCGGTTGAACACCGGACAGCGGTGCACCTTGATGTTCGACGGCTGTTGGACCGGGCGGTTCGGTGGTTCGTCAACCATGTAGGACGCGGCACAACTGTGCAGGAAGATATCGCAGCCTTCAAGCCGCTCATCGATCCGCTGCGCACCCGACTAGTCAGCTACGTCCGCGGGGGAGACCTGGAGCGGGTTCGAAGCTGGTACCGGCGCGCCGAGGAGTGGGGACTGCCTGACTCGATCGCACATTACTGGGCAGAGCAGTTCGAGTCGTTCGCTCTGCTTGACATCGCACTCATTTCCCGTCGTGTCGATGAACCGGTGGAGCGCATCGCAGAGGTCTACTATGCGATCTACGACCGCTTCAATGTGGACGATCTGCTCGAACGCATCACTTCGCTGCCGAGGGAAGACAGATGGCAGGCGCTGGCTCGCGCGGCCCTGCGGGATGACCTCTACTCCACGGTGTCCGAGATGACTGTCTCCGTCATGAACAGTTCGGCACAGATGGCATCGTCTGACGCCTCGAGCAGGCTTCAGGAGTGGGAGCAGCTCAACGCAGAACACTTGGAACGGGCGAAAAAGATGTTCGCTGAGGTGAATCAGCTTGAGCGCGATGATATGGCGTCGCTCTCCGTTGCATTACGCTTGCTGCGTTCAATCGTGCGGCAGTAAGGAATAAGTCGATGGCAATCTTCACGGATCCAATCCGGGAACATACAGGGTTTGCTCCGGGAGATGCTGAGTGGCTGCACCTGCTGGTGGGAGACTGGCAAATGGTCGCGGACCTCGCGTTCGCCGACCTCGCACTCTGGTTCCCTCTGCACGACGGCGGATACGTTGCTCTTGCACACGTCCGCCCCTCGACGTCCCATACTGTCTTTCACAGCGACTTTGTGGGGGAGCGCATACGGGCTGACCTTCAACCGCTGGTAGACAAGGCTTGGGAGAGCCAGCAGATCGAACGTTCCGGGGAAACCAACTGGACCACCGAGATGGCCATGCGCGTTGAGGCTGTGCCGATGGTGCGAAATGGGCGGACGCTGGCCGTCGTCACCTCGCACATGGATCTCTCCAGCTCGCGTATGCCCTCGAGGTTGGAATTGACCTATCGTCAGTGTGCGTACGACCTCCTACGGATGGGCACGCTCGGACTTTGGCCCGACTTCGCCACTCCGACGGGATCAAGGCGCGGTGCGCCGCGGGTAGGTGACGGTCTGATCCGGCTCGATGTTGACGGTGTCGTGCAGTACGCAAGCCCTAACGGCGTGTCGGCGTTCCGAAGGCTCGGCGACGTCGAGACGCTGGAGGGCCGTCCGCTCGCGGAGATCGTCACCTCCCTGCTGAAGGACCGCAGGATGGTAGACGAGACGCTTCCGCTCGTGCTCACCGGCAAAATGCCTTGGCGGACGGAGATTGAGTCGCGCGGAGTAAGTCTCTCTTTGCGCGCCATTCCGCTGCGTGACGATAAGGAACGCTTCGGAGCTCTAGTGCTCTGCCGGGACGTCTCCGAGCTTCGGCGCAGAGAAATGGAGCTGGTGTCCAAAGACGCCACCATCCGGGAAATACACCACCGGGTGAAGAACAACCTGCAGACCGTCGCCGCTCTGTTGAGGATGCAGTCCCGGCGCATGGTGAGCGATGAAGCGAAGCAAGGCCTTGAGCAGGCTATGCGCAGGGTGGCCACGATTGCGCTGGTGCATGAAACCCTCTCCCAGGGCCTGTCCCAGAGCGTTGACTTTGATGAACTCATTGCCAGGCAGTTCCGTCTGTCGGCAGAGGTCGCGTCCCCTAACCAGGCCGTGCGGACCGAGAGGTCAGGTGAGTTCGGGGAGCTCCCCAGCGACTTCGCCACCCCGCTGGCACTGGTGATCAACGAGCTGGTGACGAATGCCGTTGAGCACGGTCTGGCCGACAAACCGGGGACGGTGTGGCTAAGGGCGAACCGGAGCGTGAGCGACGAGGGTGAAGTGCTTACGGTTTCCATCATGGACGACGGGGCGGGACTGCCCTCCGAAGGGTATAGCGAAGGCTTGGGCCTGCAGATCGTGCGTACGCTGGTGATGAGCGAGCTTGGGGGAACGATCGAGTGGGCATCACGCGAGGGCGGCGGAACCGTCGTGACAATCGAAATGGGTATCCCCGGAGCCAGTCGCAAGACGGGCGCAATTGGCGCTCCGCCGACCCGGAGCTGATCCTCGCAGGGCAAGGCCGCAAACGCGCTGAAGGGAGGGCATCAGGCGATGCCCTCCCTTCAGCATGTACAAGGTTTGCTAGGAAGCGCGGCGGGCCCGGGCTGCGCGGCGCTTGAGCGCGCGGCGCTCGTCTTCGCTCAGGCCGCCCCAAACTCCGGCGTCCTGGCCGGACTCGATGGCCCACTGCAGGCAGGTGTCTATCACCTGGCAGCGGCGGCAGACGCTCTTCGCTTCCTCAATCTGAAGCAGGGCGGGCCCTGTATTGCCGACCGGGAAGAACAGCTCCGGGTCTTTGTCTAGGCAGGCAGCGCGGCTACGCCAGTCCATGCTGATCACTTTCTCCTTACGACTCGCGAGCTTTGTGAAAACATTCACGAGGGGTGTCATAGTAAAGGGGGCCACTACGGCCCCCGCATTTTCCTTCATAAAGGCTGTCACGTTACGCGGGCGCAAACAAGGGGTAACGAACAGGTAATCGCCTCAAACGGTGAGGGATGCGTCACACAGTTGACATCGAGGCAAAGCGGTCGTAGATGTCATTGACTATGTCCGGTAGTGTGCCACTGTGTCAAGACCCGTACCCCTGTCCCAGCCTGACGGAAGCACGCGGCCTGTTGGTGTGAAGCTCATTGCCCTAATCCTCCTGTGTGAGGCAGCAGGGCTGCTCGCAATTGCCGGGTGGTTTGCCCTCGGTCTTCTGACCAGCACGCCTGCGTCCCTCGGTGGTGCAGTGTTCATGCTGGTCCTTCTGCTTGTCTTCGCCGTGTGGCTCCTCGTCGTCGGTCACTTCTTCTTTCGGGGATATCGCTGGACCCGTTCAGCGGCGCTGGTGTTCCAGTTTTTCGTCATAGTTGTAGCGATTCCCACGCTGACAAGTGGCGTGATTTGGGTCGGCCTCCTGCTTCTCATCCCTGCAGCAGTGGTGACGCATCAACTCTTCACGCGTCCCGTCATGACGTACACGCGCAGGTCCGGCGACGGTATACCGATGCTCTAGGGCTCTCGTTGACAGGTGTTCCATCTAGTCAGGAGCCCGTTTCAGGTGCAGAGCGCGATCTGAATCTCCGTCGACCCACGTGAGTTGACCAAAATGCCGCGACCGGGTGGAGCCTTGCCGTCTACGTCAACACGGAGGCCGAATATTTCTCCGTCCGTTTGCGCCCGAGGGCCGAGAATAACGCCTAAAGGGTTGACGCGCAGGCGGGCCAGTGCAGGGCTCGTGCCCAGCGCAGGTGAGGGTGAACCGGCGAATACTGCCCTGGCGCCGGTTGACACCATAGCGGCGAGAGTATGGTGTGTTTCTCGGGACAGCTGGTCGGCGTCGTCGATTAGCAGCAGATCCTCTGGGCCGGCTACTTTCGAAGCACGCTGCCAATAGGCTTCCGGGTCTTCTCCTGCTGCTGGTCGTGAACATCGAACCGACCGCGGGGCCGTCTGCGCGATGAGATCAAGGGCCTGCGATTTGCCTGTTCCTGCAGCTCCCACAAGCAGAGCGACAGCACGCTGCGGCAGATCGATGTGAACCGTTGCCAAGTCGTCTCCACCTACGCCAATCGGAACATGTACCACCCGTGGACGCGCGGTTGCTGAAGATCGGAGGGACGCGCTGCTGACGGAGCTGGGCAGCGTTGACACTTTGAACGGGGGGCGGGTTGGAGACGTTGACGGCCCCACCGCAGAGGCGGTGAGCAGTTGGGCCACCGAGCCGATGTCTGTACTGAGTCTTCCCTGCACGAAAGCGCGACCGGGGACAGCATCCATCGGCGGTAACTTCGGCCAGCTGAGCAACGATTCCGGGCTGGCATCGAGGGGCAGGTAAAGCCGGTTGGGCAGCAGCGTGAAGAACCTGCTGGCGATGAGTTCGCGTTCACCCGCGATGATGAGGGTGATTCCGCACGCTTCACCGTCTCGGGCGATGTCTTGTAAAGCGTCTTCCGCCCAGGCGAAGCGTCCCGACCGAAAGGCCGCGGCCCACCGGCCCCACCCGGTGACAACCACTGTGATCGACGATTCTTCAACCGAAGTCCCGACTTCCCCAAGTCGGTCAGCGACAAGTTCGGCGATCCGCTGAAGCACCCGGGCTGCTCGCTTAACTTCGGAGGGGGTCACGTAGGCACCGACCTGAGGAGCGTGCCTGAAGGATCGCAGCGCTGAGGTGGCATCGAGCAGGTAGAGGTGCCGGTCGGGGAGCGCGCGAAGGTGCTCTGCGGTCACGGCGGGAACCACAACCTCAAGTCCTCCGCTGCCCTGACCCAGGAAAGCAAGATGGGCGTGGCGGGCGGGATTCCACGCCAGAGACCGTTGTTCTTGTTTCTCCGGGATATCAAGGAGCCCCAACTGAAGGACATCGGGCGGGAGTGTCTGCGGTAGCACGACCATCGCGGGCAAAGGTGGGAGCACCGGTTGGCGTAGCGCCGGAAGCGGTAAGCTTCGGGCCACGTCGACTGCAGTCCGCACGATGACCCGAAGACCGTCCTTTCCGGCGAGGGCTTTCGGCACTGCGACGGGGTTGCCTGCCACAACCGACGGGCCTGCCGACATCGCCGCGGTGAAGGTGAGGATCGACGCCGACGGCCACGAAGGGCCCGCATCCGTCGTCGCTGTCTGAAACTCGACTGGCGGTGCCGACGCTACGCGCAGGTACCCGCGTCCGGGTGAACCAATCGGGAGGGAACCGGCGACCGGCGAGTCGAGGACGTCCTGCGATTCCATCGCAGACTGCATTCTCAGGGCAACGCTTGCCGTAATGTTGGCGCGGATTTCGGACGTGATTGCGCCCTGCGGACGTTGTGTTGCAAGCAACAGGTGCATTCCGAGGGATCGGCCGAGAACGGCGATCCGCATGAGCTCATGAACGGAACCCGGGACCTCCTCGCTCAGAATTCGGAACTCGTCAATCACTATGACGAGGCGCGGTAACTGTTCCGCTGATTTCCCGCGATGCTCGCGGTAGTCCGATGCTCCAGTCTCCGCGAAGGCACGTTCCCTGCGCTTGACCTCGGCGGTGAGCGAGACGAGAGCGCGCGAAACGTCGGCGGGGGACAGATCGGTAAGAATGCCGGTCACGTGGGGGAGTGAAGCGAGGGCGCCGAGCCCGGAACCTCCCTTGAAATCTATGAAGAGAAAGTTCAGGTTGGCGGGCGAATACTTCATCGCAAGACCCAGGACCATCGTCCTGAGGAATTCGGATTTTCCGGAGCCGGTTGTGCCCGCTACGAGCAGGTGAGGGCCATCAGCTACGAGGTCGAGGTTGACGGGCGCGGAAGCCGACGAACCGACTGGCGCGCCCAGATGCGTGCCGTCCCAAGGCTCGCACCACCTCGCCGCGATGCTCGCATCGTCGGTCGTGATCAGATCTTTCAGCGTTACCGCGGCAGGGATTGACCCGTCCGCTGGGCTCACAGTGGTCCGACCGCCACGGGCGGCGACCGCGCGAGCCAATCCCTCGAACGTCTCACCATGCATGTAATCAGGTTCGAAGGTGAGCGATCCAGCCGGGCTGGAAAGCGTCGGCTCGGCAGAGAAGTAATCCGCGGTCCACGGCCCATCCTTAGATCCCGTGGATGACACGAAATGCAAGATTCGCAGCCCGGGCGTTGACACCACAGGGTCTGCGTCAAGCAACACAAGGGAGGAGTATCGGCCGGTTGCGAGGAGTTCGATGAGACGATCAGGATGTGCAACGAGCGTGACGCCCGGCAGAAAGCGAGCCGCCGCCGGTAGCTGTGAAATTGACCCGAAGCACAATATTTCTTCCGCCTCTCTGACCGTGGCGAGTTGGAGGAGTAGGAGATGGGCAACGCGGAGGACTGTCTCGCCCGGGCCTCGAACGAGCAGGTGCAGTGGCTTTCCACCATTGGGTTCCGTTAGGGGCAGAAGCACAGGCATCCCCTTGAGGCACGGCGGTCTCCAGCCCGGGGCCTTCGACCCGAGCGCGATATTTGCGGGCTGATCAGCAGTTCCCAACCGCAAGTACAAGCCTGCGGAGGATGAGTGGGAGGGCTGAATCGAGGGGTGTACGAGCGGCTGCAAAGCAGCGGCTGCCAGCAACCCGACGTCGGGTGCCGCGCACCGTCGTCGTGCGCTGTCCGCAGCTACAGCGGCAGCGACAGCTGCCCCGAACGTGCGCGTCTTCCTGCGCCCGTTGACCAGTGGGACCAAGCCGGTGACAGCGGATAGTGCGCTGAACGCGAGGAAAAACCACATACCGGTGGCGACTGCCAAACCTATCCCGAGCACAAGCGGCAGCAGGGATGTGAGGATCAGCAGGCGCTGGCCCTCAGGAGGCGGAGGAGCGCTCACCTCGCACGGTTCGCTGACGTCCACTGCCGAAGTTGGCTCGGTAGGTGCATCGTTGAGGATGAGAGCGCATCGGCTCCGGCCCATGACAATGTCGGAATCCGTGGACACCACGGTCTCCGCAACCTGTTCTCCGTTCACCCAGACACCGTTCGCGGATCGCCGGTCGCGCAGCGTGAGGGAGTTGTTGGTGACGGACAGGACGGCATGGACTCGCGAGAGTTCGGGATCCTGGATGGTGATATCCGCAGAGCCGCGCCCGATGGTGTATGTCCCGCGGGATAATGAGACAACCTTGCCGGCGTCGGGACCGGAGCGCACAAGGAAGAAGAGATTTCCTGGACGGGATGAACTCCCCGCTTGAAGTGGACCAGTCGAGGCCACGATGACTGCCCCTGAGGTGAACGGCGGGACGCCGGGCTGAAGTACGCTGAGCGGCTTCTCGCCGACAAAAAAATGCTCGACGCCGGCCCGCTCCGTGAACTGTTGGTGCAACTGTTCACCGGTGGCCAGGTGCGCCCTCGTGATGACGAGTTCCTCTGTGGCTGCACCTCCAGGCAGGCTTACACCGGGCCCTGCCGCCAGCGTCACATGCAGATCCATGCTGCGAGCCTAGGAGCCCTGAAGTTGGACTTGTTGCGGTGCCGCCTCGTATGTGGATAACCCTCCCCACCGATTGAGTCCGTCCTGCCAGGAACGCCGTACAGTGCGCGGTAAAGTAGTCGGCGGCTCTAGCGCACGGTGCGCCCGATTCGAAGAGCGATTCCTGGAGACATCTGTTGGCTGTTCTGGCAACTTCCCGCCTGGACCGAGCGTCCATTCAAACCACGCGCCCCGCCTCCTATCGGCCGGAAATCCAGGGCCTGCGTGCCCTTGCCGTCCTCATGGTGGTCGTTTATCACATATGGTTCGATCGGGTTTCAGGTGGCGTTGACGTCTTTCTGCTCGTCTCGTCGTTCTTGCTTACGCTCACCTTCATCCGGAAGGTTGAGGAGGGGAAGAAGCTTGACCTGGGGCGTTACTGGCTGCAGCTGTTCAAGAGGCTTTTGCCGTCCGTCGTTGTAGTGCTCCTTGCCACACTCATTGCCACCTATCTGTTCATCCCAAGGTCCCGCTGGACCGAGGTCTTCGACCAAACGTGGGCATCCCTCTTCTATGTGCAGAACTGGCTGCTAGCTGAAAGGTCGGTTGACTACTACGCGGCCGACGACAGCGTTGCAAGTCCCCTTCAGCATTTCTGGTCCCTCTCCGTTCAGGGGCAAATCTTCATCCTCTGGCCTCTGCTTTTCGCTTTATGTGCAGTGATGGCGAAGGCGGCTCAGGTGCGCTTCCGATTCGTGGTCACCGTAATTTTCGGGTCAATCTTCGTTGCTTCCCTCGCCTACTCGATCGCCCAGACTTATGGCAATCAGTCCTATGCCTACTTCGATACGAGGACCAGACTGTGGGAATTCGCTCTGGGCACCCTTCTTGCAGTGGCGCTGCCCTACGTGTCCGCTCCTCGGTTGGTACGGATCGGTGCGGGGTGGATTGCGCTGCTGGCGATGATGAGCGGCGGATTCCTGCTCGATGTGGAACGCCAGTTCCCGGGCTATGTCGCGCTGTGGCCTCTTCTCGCTGCCGGCACGATCATGATTGCCGGACAAACCGGCAGCACAATCGGCGTCGACCGATTGCTCAGCTGGAAACCACTGGTAGGCCTGGGCAATTACTCCTACGCGCTGTACCTGTGGCATTGGCCCATTCTTGTGATTTACCTCGCGTTCCGACAGCGGGCTGAAGCCGGTCCGCTGTCGGGCGTGGCAATTATTGGACTGTCCCTGGTGCTTGCTTACCTGACTACCCGTTTCGTCGAAAACCCAGTGCGGCATGCCACACACTCTGCCCGCCGATATGCGACTGCGGCGGTGGCCATCTCCTGCCTGACAGTTGCAATACCGCTCGGTGGATGGCAGTTGGCGCTGAAGGTTGAGGCCGACCGCTTGAGTGCACAGACCATCGCAGAGAACCCCGGCGCCAGGGTGCTTGCGGGATTGGTCGAACCCAGCTCCAGTTACGACGCGCCTGTCGTGCCACCAGCGGCCGACATCAACGCAGAGTGGGCCTCCCTGCCCGGTAGATGCGGCAATCCCCTCATCACCCACGATGGTGGCGCTCTAACCGGACATTGCAGTGATAACGGCATCGATCCGGCATCGAGCACCCGGACGGTCGTGGTAGTGGGTGATTCGCATGCTGAGCAGTGGCTAGGGGTCATGCGGCCGCTCGCGGCAGAGAATAACTGGACCCTTGTAGCGCTCCTCTACGGCGGTTGTGACTTCGGCATCCCTGCCCAGGACCTGAAAGGGGGATGCCCAGACTTCAACCGTGCAGCCCTGTCCTACCTCGCCGACCTTCAGCCTGATGCCGTTTTCACAGTAGTGACCAGCGCGCACGCGGATACTCCGAGGGACACAGTGGTTCCCGGGTTTGCGCTCGCTGCGGACCGTCTGCAGAAGTTGGGAATCGAAGTGATCGGTGTTCGTGACAACCCGCGCTTTGCATTCAACATGATGACCTGCCTCGAGCAATCAGGCGCAGAAGCATCGGATTGCGGACAGGACCGGAGAACGACACTTGTCGAACAGCCGCCTTTCGAAGAAATTCTTAGCGTAGCGCCGCAGACAGCGCTTATTGACGCGACTGATCTGATCTGCTCGGAGGTTTCCTGCGAGCCGATCGTCGGCAACATGCACGTCTATATCGATGACAATCACCTCACTGAGACTTACGTCGAGTCGATGTACCCGGCTTTCAAAGACCTGTACCAGGAGGCGACCGGGTGGGCGGATATCCGCAAGTGATCCGATAGTCTTGGTCACTGAATCGCTGGGTCGGGTACAAGCCATACAGAAGAGGTTTACTTCGTCGTGAAGATTGCTGTTATTGCTCTTGGGAAGATCGGTCTGCCGCTGGCGGTCCAGTTTGCGTCAAA
>NZ_JAPSHV010000002.1 GCF_031179385.1 Arthrobacter sp.
TCATTCAGGAGTACTAGGCTGTGAAGAGCGCTGTCGAAAACCTCACTCCCACGCGAGTGAAGCTCAACGTGGAGGTCCCTTTCGAGGAACTCAAGCCGAACATCGAAGCTGCCTACAAGACCATCGCAAGCCAGGTGCAGGTTCCGGGTTTCCGCAAGGGCAAGGTCCCCAACAAGTTGATCGACCAGCGCGTCGGCCGCGGTTACGTCATCGAGACCGCGATCAACGATGGGCTGAACGGTTTTTACCAGAGCGCCGTTCAGGAGACGAAGATCCGTCCCTTGAGCCGGCCCGAGGTTGAGATCACTGAGGTTCCGGATCCGTCCGCGCAGGACGGCCAGCTTCTCTTCACCGTCGAACTGGACGTCCGTCCGGAGATCGAGCTTCCCGAATACTCCGGCCTGGAGGTAACGGTTGAGGCTGCCAAAGCGTCCGATGAGGACGTTGTGAAGGCACTCGACGAACTTCGCGGCCGTTTCGGCACCCTGAAGGAAGTGGACCGTCCGTCGACTGACGGTGACTTCCTCACCCTTGACCTGACTGCGAAGATCGACGGCGAGGAAGTGGATTCCGCTGCCGACATCTCCTACCAGGTTGGTTCCGGCACCATGCTCGAGGGCATGGACGAAGCAGTCACCGGCCTGAGCGCGGAGGAATCCTCGACCTTTGAGACCACCCTCGCCGGTGGTGAGCACACCGGCAAGGCTGCAGAGGTAACCGTCGTCGTGAAGGCAGTGAAGGAGCGCGAGCTCCCTGACGCCAATGATGACTTCGCCCAGCTGGCCAGCGAATTCGACACCATCGATGAGCTGCGCGCCGACCTGGCGAAGCGATCCGCCGAGGACAAGCTCGTCGAGCAGGGCGTCGAGGCCCGCGACAAGGTCCTGGAGAAGCTCCTCGAGCTCGTCGAGGTTCCGGTGCCGGAATCCGTTGTTGAGGAGCAGCTCGAGCAGCACTTCAACTCCGAGAGCAGCCACTCGGCCGGAGCTGACCACGACACGGAAGAGCACCGCGCTGAAATCCGTGAGAACACCCAGCAGGCCTTCCGCAATGAGATCGTCCTTGATGCTGTTGCTGAAAAGGAAGAAATCGGCGTCAGCCAGAACGAGCTGATCGACTACATCGTCACTTCAGCCAGCCAGTACGGCATGGATCCGAACCAGTTTGCCCAGATGCTGGATCAGAGTGGCCAGGTTCCGATGATCGTCGGCGAAGTACGCCGCCGCAAGGCTCTCGCCAAGGTGCTGGAGCTCGCTGTTGTGACTGACACGAATGGCGAGACTGTGGATCTGTCCGACTTCGTGCGTCCGGCAGGGGAAGCCGATCAGGCTGGGGGAGAAGGCGCACCGGTCGAGGATGCAGCTGCTGAAACGTCCGGCGCAAGTGCCGTCGATTCCGATGCCCCCGTCGAGGACACTGAGGATGCGAACGCAGAGCCTACCAAGGCCTAGTCTTCCAACGCTTCATCAGATGCCGTCAGCCCCGTGCTGGCGGCATCTGCAGTTAAGGGATCCGCCTCCTAACGCCGTCAGCGAACAGTTGAGGGCGCGGGAGCAAAACATCAACCAAACAGGTTAGTGTCCAGTGAGAGAAAAACCTGAGTGAGAGGTCAATCAGCAATGGCACCCGAATACACCACACCGACCATGGCAACCGTTGATCCTGCCAGCCGTGACGACTACATCTACAACCGTCTCTTGCGGGAGCGCATCATCTGGCTCGGCTCAGAGGTGCGGGATGAGAATGCGAACGCCATCTGCTCGCAGCTGCTCCTGCTCTCCGCAGAGGATCCCGAGAAGGACATCTTCCTCTACATCAACTCGCCCGGCGGGTCCGTCACCGCGGGCATGGCTATCTACGACACCATGCAGTTCATACCGAACGACGTGGTCACCGTCGCTACCGGGCTCGCGGCGTCCATGGGGCAGTTCCTGCTGTCGTCCGGAACCAAGGGGAAGCGTTACGCCACCCCGCACGCACGCATCCTGATGCACCAGCCCTCCGGCGGAATCGGCGGTACCGCTTCGGACATCAAGATCCAGGCGGAACTGATCCTGCACATGAAGCGGGTCATGGCCGAACTGACGGCGGAGCAGACCGGACAGTCTGTGGAGACCATCCTCAAGGACAACGACCGCGACAAGTGGTTCACCGCGCAGGAGGCCCTCGAGTACGGGTTCTTCGACAAGATTTCCGCTCATGCGGGTTCCGTCTCCGGCGGCGGCGGAACAAACCGCGACTGACCCGTACAGCCCACTTTCACTGACCTGCCACACAGGAGGCACCATGAATCACGATTTCTCTGCCGCGGCCGGCGGCCGGGCCCCCCAGCTGCCGAGCAACCGCTACGTCCTTCCCCAGTTCGAGGAGCGCACGCCCTACGGTTTCAAGCGCCAGGATCCGTACACCAAACTCTTTGAGGACCGCATCATCTTCCTGGGCGTCCAGGTCGACGACGCCTCCGCAGATGACGTCATGGCGCAGCTGCTTGTCCTTGAATCGACCGACCCGGAGCGGGACATCACGCTGTACATCAACTCCCCGGGCGGCTCCTTCACGGCCATGACTGCAATCTACGACACCATGCAGTTCATCCGTCCCGAGATCCAGACAGTCTGCCTGGGCCAGGCTGCGAGTGCGGCGGCCGTACTGCTTGCTGCCGGAGCGCCCGGCAAGCGGCTGGCGCTGCCCAACGCCCGTGTGCTGATCCACCAGCCGGCGCTTGGCGGCGGCCAGGGCGGTCAGGCCTCGGACCTTGAGATTCAGGCTAACGAGGTTATGCGTATGCGCGCCTGGCTCGAGGATACGCTGGCGCTGCACAGCGGGAAGACTTCCGAGCAGGTCAACGTTGACATTGAGCGGGACAAGATTCTGACCGCGGAGGATGCCAAGGCCTATGGCCTTGTCGATGAGGTGCTGACCTCACGCAAGATCACCCCGCCGAAGATCAACAAGCCGTAGCGGGTTGTGTAGCGCCCGTGGTGTTCGGTAATAGAGGAAGACCACGGGCGCTATATTGCTGATTCGGGCCACCAAGTGGCCTAGAGTGGAACTTAGTCGACGCATGGAGACCGTCCCATCAGACATCAGTTGGTAGCGGCCGAAGACTTCGGCGGAACACACCAGTACCACGTAAGGGGACTGACACATGGCTCGCATTGGTGAGAGCACCGATCTACTCAAGTGCTCTTTCTGTGGCAAAAGCCAGAAGCAGGTCCGAAAGCTCATTGCGGGCCCGGGCGTCTACATCTGTGACGAATGCATTGAACTGTGCAACGAAATCATCGAGGAAGAGCTCTCTGAAGTAGCCGACCTCGGTACCTTCGAGCTGCCGAAGCCGCGCGAAATCTTTGATTTCCTGCAGGAGTACGTAATTGGCCAGGAGCCGGCCAAGCGTTCACTGGCAGTCGCCGTCTATAACCATTACAAGCGCATCCAGTCCGGACATACGCCCCGCGCATCCGCCAATCTCTCAGACGCTTCGCCGGCCGAAGATGTAGAGATTGCAAAGTCCAACATCCTGCTGATCGGACCCACGGGTTGCGGCAAGACGTACCTCGCCCAAACCTTGGCCCGACGCCTCAACGTGCCTTTCGCGGTCGCCGACGCAACTGCCCTCACGGAGGCCGGTTACGTCGGCGAGGATGTCGAGAACATCCTTCTCAAGCTCATCCAGGCCGCAGACTATGACGTCAAGAAGGCCGAGCAGGGAATCATCTACATCGATGAGATCGACAAGATCTCCCGCAAGAGCGAGAACCCTTCCATTACGCGGGACGTATCCGGTGAGGGCGTTCAGCAGGCTCTGCTCAAGATCCTCGAAGGCACAGTCGCCTCAGTGCCGCCGCAGGGCGGACGCAAGCACCCCCACCAGGAATTCATCCAGATCGACACCACAAACGTTCTCTTCATCGTGGCGGGGGCCTTCGCTGGACTGGAAGAGATCATCGGGTCGCGGGCAGGACGCAAGGGTATCGGCTTCGGCGCACCGTTGAGCTCGTTGAAGAACGAAGAAGCAAGTTACGGTGACGTCATGCCCGAGGACCTGCTGAAGTTCGGACTGATCCCGGAATTCATTGGACGCCTTCCGGTAATCACCACGGTGACCCACCTTGACCGTCCGGCCCTGATGCAGATCCTCACCGAACCGAAGAACGCGCTGATCAAGCAGTACCAGAAGATGTTCGCCCTGGACGGCGTTGAACTGGTCTTCGAGCCACAGGCCCTCGAAGCGATCGCTGATCAAGCCCTGGAGCGGGGAACAGGCGCACGTGGCCTCCGTGCCATCATGGAGGAAGTACTGCTTCCCGTGATGTTCGACCTTCCCAGTCGTGAGGACATTGCCACAGTTGTCATCAGCGCTGCCGTGGTCGACAAGTCCGCCGAGCCGACCCTTATTTCGCACGACGTCGTCGCCAAGCGGCGCAACAAGTCCGCCTAGTCGCGACTAGCCAGGACGGCACTCGCCGCGGGAATACCGGCCGCCGGGGTCAGGTTGGCAGGGTAGGAGGGCGCGTCATCGTGACCGCCCGTACACCCTCATTCCAATCAACCAAGGAGTTCTGTTCATGACTGCTGCTACCGACACTGCGAAGAAGGCCGACTTCTGGTTCGACCCGGTCTGCCCGTTCGCGTGGATTACCTCCCGCTGGATGGGCGAGGTCGAGAAGGTCCGCAGCGTTTCGGTCGATTGGCATGTGATGAGCCTGTCCGTTCTCAATGAAGGTCGAGATCTGCCGGAGGATTACAAGGCAGGCATGAAAGAGGCGTGGGCTCCCGTCCGCGTAATCATCGCGGCGTCCGAACTGCACGGCCCCGACAACATCAAGAAGCTCTACGACGCCATGGGCCGCCGAATTCATGCTGGCGGCAACAAGGACTATGGGGTCGTCATCCGCGAAGCGCTGGAAGAAACGGGGCTTCCTGCCTCGTTGGCGCAGTATGCGACCACCGATGAATTCGACTCGCAGCTGCGGGCGTCCCACCAGGAGGGGATCGACAAGGTAGGAGACGAAGTCGGCACTCCGGTCGTGGCCTTCGACGGCACCGCATTCTTCGGTCCTGTGCTGACGCGCATCCCCCGGGGAGAAGAAGCCGGTCGGATCTTTGACGGCGCTGTGATGATGGCCGGTTTCCCTGAATTTTTCGAGCTGAAGCGCTCCCGCACCTCCAGCCCCAGCTTCGACTAGACCGGGCTGGAGCCAAATTGCACGGATAACAGCGAAACCCCTCCGGTAACAACCGGAGGGGTTTCGCTGTTATCAGCTGAAGCGCGGGTCAGGAAGGCTGTGCCGGTGGTTCTGCGGGAGCCAGGCGGACGTCGCTCACCGATAGGTCGCCTTGGTGCACACGCAGTTCAAGGTCGGCCGCGTTGCCCGCCGCGCTGAGATCGGAACGCGCGGCTTCAAGCCGGCGTACCTGCGCCTCAGAGCCGCTGATGACAGCGGAGAGTACCTCGGTACGCTGTTTGACCTTCGCTTCCGACTTCGCCTTGCGAAGCCCACCGAGTGCAGCACCGACGGTCGCGAGCATGCCGGTGTCCGCGTCCAGGGCCGTTGCGGTGAGAGCGCCGGAAGCGGGCCATGCCGCACGGTGCACCGACCCGTGACGCCACCAGCTCCAGACCTCCTCCGTTGCGAAGGGCAGGATGGGGGCGAAGAGCCGCAGCAGGCGGTCAAGAGTAGTGGCCAATGCAGCGAGAACTGATGCCTTCTCCGCCTCACCTGCGCTTCCGTACGCGCGGTCCTTGACAAGTTCCACGTAATCGTCCGTGAACGACCAGAAGAACGTCTCGGTCAGCTGCAGGGCTCGCGCGTAATCGTACTTTTCGAATGATGCGGTGGCCTGCTGCACCACCTCGTCCAGCGACGCCAGCAAGGAACGGTCAAGCGGGTTGGTGACCGCCGCAGCATCCTCGCCGACGATGTCGGCCTCCGTCGCGCCGAGGTTGAGCACGAACTTTGAGGCGTTGAGCAGCTTGATAGCCAGCCGGCGGCCGATCTTCATCTGTGCAATTTCATACGCCGTGTCCGCTCCGAGCTTGGCGGATGCTGCCCAGTAACGCACCGCATCGGAACCGAACTGGTCAAGGGCATCGGTGGGCACCACGACGTTGCCCTTGGACTTCGACATCTTTTTGCGGTCCGGGTCCAGGATCCAGCCGGAGATTGCGGCGTGCTTCCACGGCGCCGAATCCAGCAGGGAATCTGCGCGCACGACTGACGAAAACATCCAGGTCCGGATGATGTCGTGCCCCTGCGGACGCAGGTCGAAGGGGTACACCTTGCCGAAGAGATCCTCGTCCCGCGACCAGCCGCCGATGATCTGCGGCGAAAGCGACGACGTCGCCCAGGTGTCCAGGACATCCGGGTCGCCCATGAAACCACCCGGTTGGTCGCGCTGGGACTCGTCGAAGCCCGGTGCCGGTTCGGCCGCGGGATCCACGGGAAGCATGTCATCGGACGGAAGGATCGGGTTCCCGTAGTCCGGTGTCCCGGCCTCGTCGAGCGCGTACCAGACGGGGAAAGGCACGCCGAAGAACCGCTGGCGCGAGATCAGCCAGTCACCGTTGAGGCCCTCGATCCAGTTCTCGAAACGGCTGCGCATGAAGGAGGGGTGGAAATCGATCTCGCGTCCGCGGGCAATAAGCCCTTCCCGGCGATCCGCGTCCCTTCCGCCGTTGCGGATGTACCACTGGCGGCTGGTGACCACTTCGAGCGGCTTGTCGCCCTTTTCGAAGAAATTCACCGGGTGGGTGATCTTCTTCGGCTCGCCGTCCAGCAGACCGGCCTCAGCAAGCATGTCAGCCACGGCCTCTTTCGCCGAGAAAACTGTCTTGCCGGCGATGCGCGCGTAGTTGTCCCGGCCCGCCGTCGTCGTAATCCAATCCGGTGTTTCCGCCAGGATGCGGCCGTCGCGGCCGACGATTGCCCGCGTGGGCAGCTCGAGTTCCCGCCACCAGGTCACGTCCGTGAGGTCGCCGAAGGTGCAGACCATCGCGATGCCGGCGCCCTTCTCCGGCTTGGCGAGGGGATGCGCCTTGACCTCGACCTCGACGCCGAACAGGGGGGAGGTGACGGTCTTGCCGAAGTAGGGCTGGTACCGCTCGTCGTCAGGATGAGCCACAAGGGCGACGCAGGCAGCGAGAAGTTCCGGGCGGGTGGTCTCGATGTGGATCAGCGTGCCGTCCACGGCCTCGAATGGATAGCGGTAGTAGGCACCCGGAACCTCGCGGTCCTCAAGCTCGGCCTGGGCTACGGCGGTGCGGAAGGTCACGTCCCATAGCGTGGGTGCTTCCGCGAGGTAGGCATCGCCCTGCTTGAGGTTCGCCAGGAAGGCCCGCTGCGATACCGCACGCGAGGTCGAGTCGATAGTGCGGTACGTCAGGCTCCAGTCCACGGACAGGCCGAGGGACTGGAAGAGGTGCTCGAACACCTTCTCGTCCTCAACCGCAAGCTCCTCGCACAGTTCGATGAAGTTCCGGCGGGAAACGACGTCGAAGTCGCGCTGATTCTTTGCGGGCTGCGCGGGAGGCCGGTAACCGGCGTTGTATGGCACGGACGGGTCACAGCGCACGCCGTAGTAATTCTGTACGCGGCGCTCGGTGGGCAGGCCGTTGTCGTCCCAGCCCATGGGGTAGAAGACGTTCTTGCCGGTCATGCGCTGGTAGCGGGCGATGACGTCCGTCTGGGTGTAGGAGAAAACGTGACCAACGTGCAGCGAACCGGACGCGGTGGGAGGCGGGGTGTCAATGGAGTAGACATCCCCGCGCGTGGTCTCCGGATTGAAGGTGTACGTTCCTTCGGCGCGCCAGCGCTCATTCAGTGCGGCTTCAAGCCCTTCAAGGGCGGGCTTGTCGGGAACGTTGATGGGGGCGGGTGTGGGCGTGTCTGTACCCTCGTGTGTGTGTGCCATGAATCGATTGTTTCACGCTGGCTGTCCCGACCTGCGACGGGTGCATCCGGTGGGCTAGTTTGAGGTCATGACTTCGGCACAGAACAGGGCAGCAGTTGTAACAGGAGCGAGCTCGGGAATCGGCGAGGCCACCGTTCGGCGCCTGGCCGCGGACGGCTGGAAGGTTTGGGCCGTGGCCCGCCGGCAGGACCGGTTGGCCCGCCTGGCAGAGGAAACAGGCGCGCTTCCCGTGGCACTCGACATCACCGACGACGACGGCGTTGCCCGCCTGGTGGGCGAAGTCACCGAAGGCGGCGGCATCGACACCCTCATCAACATCGCCGGCGGCGCCCGTGGGACCGACTGGGTCGCGGACGCGCGAACCGAGGACTGGGAATGGATGTACGAGGCAAACGTGCTCGGCACCATGAAGCTGGTCCGCGCATTCCTGCCGATGCTGAGGGAGAACAAGAACGGCACGGTGCTGAACCTGACCTCGACCGCGGCACTGGTTGCCTATGAAGGCGGCGCCGGTTACAACGCCGCCAAGGCAGCCCAGCACGCGCTGACTCAGGCGCTGCGCCTCGAGGAGGTCGAACACAATGTCCGGGTGGTCGAGATCCTGCCGGGCATGGTCCATACCGAGGAGTTCTCCCTGAGACGGTTGGGAGACGAAGCTGCGGCGGAGAAGGTGTACGCGGGTGTCGAGAAGCCGCTCTCGGCCGAAGATGTGGCCGATGTTGTGTCCTACGCCGTTTCCGTTCCCCATCACGTGAACCTGGATCAGATCGTTGTGCGTCCGTTGGCCCAGGCGGCGGCACACAAGGTGATCCGCACGAGCTGAACGCGCTCCTTATGGAGCTGACCTGGGTGATCCCCGGCGTCGTTCGCCCTATCCGGAGCCGGCGGGCTAGAATTGGGGCAACAGCGCAGACCCGGCCATCACCGGTGAGCTTCCGGAAGAACGTTCGCAGCGGCGGATCAGTAGAACCGGACGGGTAAGCCCGTCACAGCAGACATGAAGCGGCCAGTACCGGCCCTTCCGTATTCGGGAGGCGGGTGCGGGCAAGCGAGGTGGTACCGCGGATTCGCGGCCGGAGCCAAGGCGCCGGCGTGATGTTCGTCCTTGCAGAAAGACCGCCCCTGCCCGCCGAATATCCGCAGCTTCAGGACACACCACATGTCACAGATCTATCCCAAGGCCTCCGCCGCTGATCCGGCGGTTTCCGGCTCCGCTTCGCCCCGGTTCCCAGAGCTCGAGGAACGGGTTCTCACCTACTGGGACGAGGACGGCACCTTTCAGGCGTCGATCGACCAGCGCGACGCCGGTGAGAACGGAACGAACGAGTTCGTCTTCTACGACGGTCCGCCCTTCGCCAACGGCCTGCCGCACTACGGGCACCTGCTGACCGGATACGCCAAGGACCTCGTCGGGCGATACCAGACCCAGCGCGGTCGCCGCGTTGAGCGCCGCTTCGGGTGGGACACCCACGGACTGCCCGCCGAACTCGAGGCGATGAAGCAGCTCGGGATGAGCGACAAGAAGCAGATCGAAGCCATGGGTATCGACAAGTTCAATGACGCCTGTCGTGCCTCTGTGATGAAGTACGCGGGGGAGTGGCGTGACTATGTCACGCGCCAGGCGCGCTGGGTGGACTTCGAGAACGACTACAAGACCCTCAACGTCGAATACATGGAGTCGGTGCTCTGGGCCTTCAAGACCCTGCACGCCAAAGGCCTGACGTACAACGGTTACCGGGTGCTGCCGTACTGCTGGAAGGACGAGACGCCGCTCTCCAACCATGAGCTGCGCATGGACGACGACGTCTACCAGGACCGCCAGGACCAGACCGTCACGGTGACCTTCCCGATTCTCGCCGGTGATTCACCGTTGTCACAGGAGCTTGCCGGAGTCGAGGCGCTCGCCTGGACCACCACACCGTGGACCCTGCCCACCAACGCTGCCCTCGCCGTCGGGCCCGACATCCATTACGCGCTGCTGCCCGGGGCCGGTGACCTCGCCGGACGCCGCTTCCTGATCGCGGAGGAGCTGCTGTCCGGTTACGCGAAGGACTTCGGCTACCCGTCTGCTGAGGACGCGCGCGCCGCCGTCACGGGCACACACCGCGGCACCGAACTCGGAGGCCTCGAGTACGAGCCGCTCTGGGATTACCTCACCGATCCTGAACGCGGCGGCTACCGGAACGCCTTCCGGTTCCTGGTGGCTGACTACGTCACGACGACGGACGGAACCGGAATCGTGCACCAGTCGCCGGCCTACGGCGAAGAGGACCAAAAAATCTGTGAGGACGCCGGTATCCAGGTGATCCTCTCCGTGGACGAGGGCGCCCGTTTCCTGCGGATGTTCGAGAACGGACCCCTGGCGGACATCGTCGGAGTCCAGGTCTTCGACGCCAACAAGACCATCACCCGCGTGCTGCGTGACGGCGGCCGGCTGATGCGCCAGGCCAGTTACGTGCACAGCTACCCGCATTGCTGGCGCTGCCGCAACCCGTTGATCTACCGGGCGGTATCCTCCTGGTTCGTCGAGGTGACGAAGATCAAGGACCGCATGGTCGAGCTGAACCAGCAGATCAACTGGATCCCGGACAATGTGAAGGACGGGCAGTTCGGCAAATGGCTCGAGAACGCGCGCGACTGGTCGATCAGCCGCAACCGTTACTGGGGCAGCCCCATACCCGTGTGGGTGTCGGATGATCCGAACTATCCCCGCACCGACGTGTACGGCTCCCTCGCTGAGATCGAGAGGGACTTTGGACGCCTGCCGCGCAACGCATCCGGTGAGGTCGACCTCCACCGGCCGTTCATCGACGAGCTGACCCGCCCGAACCCGGACGATCCGCGTACGCCTGAACAAGGCCAGTCGACCATGAGACGGGTGGCCGATGTTCTGGACGTCTGGTTCGACTCCGGGTCGATGCCGTACGCCCAGGTTCACTATCCGATGCAGAACGAGGACTGGTTCGAGTCGCACAACCCGGCGGACTTCATCGTCGAGTACATCGGCCAAA
Source organism: Arthrobacter sp. (assembly GCF_031179385.1). Lineage (GTDB taxonomy): Bacteria > Actinomycetota > Actinomycetes > Actinomycetales > Micrococcaceae > Arthrobacter_D. Next base: position 10,926 of record NZ_JAPSHV010000002.1, read on the forward strand.
CCCGCGGTTGGTTTTACACGCTCCACATCCTGGCGACTGCGCTGTTCGACCGGCCCACGTTCAAGAACGTCATCAGCCATGGAATCGTCCTTGGCTCCGACGGCCAGAAAATGTCCAAGAGCCTGCAGAACTACCCCGATGTTTCTGAAGTCCTCGACCGCGACGGCTCGGACGCAATGCGCTGGTTCCTGATGGCTTCGCCCATCCTCCGCGGCGGCAATCTCGTTGTCACCGAGCAGGGCATTCGGGACGGTGTCCGCCAGGTCATCCTTCCGCTCTGGAACGTCTGGCACTTCTTCCGGCTGTATACGAACGCTGCCGCGGGCGGTGCCGGCTACGAGGCGAAGGCGGTGACGGCCGAAGCCGCAGAAACCCTCGCAGACCCGCTGGACCGCTACATCCTCGCGTACACCGGAAACCTGGTGGAGGACATGACGAACTCGCTCGACGCGTTCAACATCAGCGATGCGTGCGAGGCGCTGCGCCGGTACTTGGACACCCTCACCAACTGGTATGTCCGTCGCGGACGGCAGCGGTTCTTCGATGAAGATACGGACGCCTTCGACGTCCTCTTCACCTGCCTGGAAGCTGTCAGCCGCGTTGCTGCGCCGCTCCTGCCCCTGGTCACCGAGGAGATCTGGCGCGGCCTGACAGGCGGGCGCTCCGTGCACCTGACCGACTGGGCGGCGTCGTCGTCGTTTGCTGCTGCGCCGGAACTGGTGGAGCGGATGGAACGGACCCGGCAGATCTGCTCAACGGGATCGAGCCTGCGAAAGGCGGCAAACCTTCGCGTACGCCTGCCGCTCTCCGAGCTGACGGTAGTGGCACCTTCCGCGGCGGAGCTGGAGGGACAGTACCGCGCCATCATCGCGGACGAACTGAACATCAAATCCGTGCGCCTGATCGATTCCGCCGATGCCTCCCCGGAAGAGTTCGGAATCTCGCAGAAGCTCGTGGTGAACGCGCGGGCCGCCGGGCCGCGCCTGGGCAAGAATGTCCAGACCGCCATCAAGGCGGCGAAGTCGGGCGACTGGTCGGTGGACGACGCCGGTGCTGTCACCGCCGGCGGCCTCGCTCTGGAGCCCAGCGAATACACGCTGGAAACCGTGGTCGACAGCGACGGCGCAGCCGGCGCCAGCGCGGCCGTCGCCGTCCTGCCCGGCGGAGGTTTCCTCGTGCTGAACACGGAGGTCACGTCGGAGTTGGCGGCGGAGGGCACTGCCCGTGACATCATCCGATCCATCCAGCAGGCACGCCGGGATGCCGACTTCCACATCAGTGACCGGGTGGTCACCACGGTGGAGGCCGACGCGGACACGCTCTCGGCGCTTGAAGCGCATGCGGAACTGGTCAAGCAGGAAACATTGACGGATGAACTCGAACTCGTCGTGGCTGCGGCTGGGCAGTCAGACGGAGTTTCGGTGAAAGTGGAGCGCCAGGCATGAACGCGGATATGAGTGACGCTGGAAACAACGCCGGCTCCGGACAGGGAATTGACCAGTTCTCAGTGGAGAGCGTGTACGCGGAGCTGTTGAGCCGCGCGCCCGAGAACAAGATGGAGCCGCGGATGGCTCCGTTGTTTCGGGCTATGGAGATCCTGGGCGAGCCCAATAGGGCGGTTCCGATCATCCACATCACGGGCACCAACGGCAAGACGTCAACCGCACGGATGATTGAGGGGCTTCTGCGGGCGCATGATCTGCGTACCGGGCGATACACCAGTCCGCATCTGTCCCGGGTCACGGAACGGATCAGTATCGACGGGGAACCCGTTGCCGATGAGACCTTCGTGCGGGTGTGGGACGAGATCCGGCCGTATCTTGAGATCGTCGATGCTGAACTTGATGCCGCCGGTGAGCCGCGGCTGACCTACTTCGAATGCGTCACGATTCTCGCGTTCGCGGTATTCGCTGACGAGCCGGTGGACGTTGCGGTGATCGAAGTTGGGCTAGGGGGAATCACCGACGCGACGAACGTCGGTGACGGCGCGGTCTCAGTGGTCACTCCGATCTCCCTTGACCATACTGACCTCCTGGGGGACACCCCGGGGGAAATCGCCATCGAGAAATCCGGGATCATCAAGCCCGGGGGGTTCCTCATCAGCGCCGCGCAGCCCGCGGACGCTGCGCAGGTGCTGCTGGAAAAGGCGCGTGACACAGGCGTTGAGTTCCGTTTCGAGGGTGTCGAGTTCGGCGTTGAGGACCGACGCATTGCCGTCGGCGGGCAGCAGATCACTCTGGCAGGCATCGCAGGCCGCTACGAGGAGGTCCTTCTGCCGCTCCACGGTGAGCACCAGGCGCAGAACGCCGCTGTCGCCGTTGCCGCCGTCGAAGCCTTCCTCGGCGGAGGAAGCAGGGAACTGGATATCGACGTCGTGCGCGATGGACTGGGTGCCGTCACCTCACCGGGCCGGCTGGAACTGGTTCGCACGGCCCCGAGCATCCTCGTGGACGCCGCGCACAACGCCGCCGGCGCACGAGCGTCAGCCAAGGCGATTGCTGAAGCCTTCGAGTTCAACAAACTCGTCCTCGTGATCGGCGTCCTGCAGGACAAGGACGCCGGCGCGATCCTGAGTGAACTTCACGAGGAACTCAGCGGTGTGCTTGAGGATGTGTGCCTGACGCAGTCCACCTCGCCGAGGGCGATTCCTGCAGAGGAACTCCGGCAGCTGGCGTTGAGCGCAGGCTTCGCTGATGGGCATATCCACGTTGCGGATCGCCTCGACGACGCCCTGGAGTGGGCGGTCATGACGGCCGAGGAGGGCAGCGAACTCGGCGGCGGCGGTGTTTTGGTAACGGGTTCGATCACGGTGGTGGGCGAAGCCCGCACACTCTTGGGCAAGTAAGGGGATCACATGGCTCGCCAGACAAAAGCGCAGCGTGAATGGCGTCCGGGGATGCCGAAGAAGCGGCGTTCCATCAAGGTGATGTTCGCGTCGACCGTGCTCCTGCTGGAAGCCTTCGTGGTGCTGTTCGCTACCCTCGTGGTCTTTGGTTTGCGCTCCGACACGATTCCGATAGGGGTCATACTCGGCGTCGGTCTTGCGCTCAGCGCTGTGCTCATCGTGGCCTGTGCGTTCCTGACGAAGCCGTACGGAATGTTGCTCGGCTGGGTGCTACAGGTGCTGATTCTTGCGACGGGGATTGTCGAGCCGATGATGTTCCTCGTCGGCATTCTCTTCGCCCTGACCTGGCTGTACGGCATCCGGACGGGTGCCCGGCTGGACCGCGAGAACGCGGAGCGTGACCGGCAGCAGGCTGAATGGGAGCAGGCAAACCCATCCGGCGGTGAGGGCACGCAATCCCTTTAGTAGAGTCAACGGTGGACATGGCCGGGTGCCCGGCCGAACCTGACTCGATTGAAGGAAGAAAAAATGAGTGCTGAGCAGACCCTGATCCTGATCAAGCCCGACGGCGTTGCCCGCGGTTTGACGGGAACAATCCTGTCCAGGGTTGAGGCGAAGGGTTACAAGCTCGTCGACCTCAAGCTGGTGAACGCTACCCGGGAAATCCTTGAAGCCCACTACGCTGAGCACGTGGGCAAGCCCTTTTATGAGCCGCTCGTCGAGTTCATGTTGAGCGGACCGGTCGCTGCCGCTGTCTTCGAAGGAGAACGTGTGATCGAGGGATTCCGCTCGCTCGCCGGAACAACGGAGCCGACGACGGCGGCTCCCGGGACGATCCGAGGAGACTTCGGGCGGGACTGGGGTCTCAAGGTCCAGCAGAACCTCGTGCACGGCTCTGATTCGCCGGAATCGGCGGAGAAGGAAATCTCCATCTGGTTCAGCTGATCGGCGGATCCTAGCGGGGGAGACCCATGGAGTCCCGTGCTGATTGGTAGCGTGGGGGCCATGATGGAATACCGCAGACTTGGCACGTCAGGATTGAGCGTTTCGGTGGTCGGCCTGGGTTGCAATAACCTGGGCCGGCCCGGAACTGCTTCCGAATCACAGCGCGGCGCAGCAGCCGTCGTGAGCGCGGCTCTCGACGTGGGCATCACGCTGTTCGACGTTGCAGACTCCTACGGACGGTCGCCGGGGATCAGCGAGGAACTGCTCGGGCGGTCGCTCGGCCGGAACCGCGACGATGTCATCGTTGCAACCAAGTTCGGGCTCGATCTCAAAGGAGTCAACGGTCCGGACTGGGGTGCACGGGGTTCACGACGCTACATCCTGAAAGCTGTCGAAGCGTCACTCAAGCGGCTGAATACGGACTGGATCGACCTCTACCAATACCATGCTCCGGACCCGGCGACGCCGATTGACGAGACCCTCGCTGCTCTGGACCAGCTCGTGCAGAGCGGCAAGGTCCGGTACATCGGGCACTCCAACTTCGCCGGATGGCAGGTTGCGGAGGCTGAGTATGTAGCCCGTCAGCTGGGCACTACGCGCTTCATTTCGGCCCAGAACCACTACAACTTGCTGGAGCGGTCCGTCGAGCGTGAGGTCATTCCAGCTGCCCGATCCTATGGTCTCGGGCTGCTTCCCTATTTTCCGCTGGCCAACGGGCTCCTCACCGGGAAGTACGGTGCCGGGAAGGCACCGGAAGGCAGCCGTCTGACGCACACCCGGACCAATCTGTTGGACCAGGCCGACTGGGATCAGTTGGCGGACTTCAGTGCCTACGCCCGCGCTCGCTCATTGACTGAACTGGATGTTGCGTTTTCCTGGCTCGCGAGCCGGCCGACGGTGGCAAGTGTCATCGCCGGAGCAACAAGGCCCGAGCAGGTACGTCAGAATGCCGAAGCGGTCCGCTGGGTACCGTCCGACGCTGACTGCACGGAACTCGAACACATCTTCCCGGCGCGGCGGTAACCGGCCGGGAAGATGGGACCATGGCGGCGTTCAGTGGAAGGTGCGTCCATTCACCCGCTCGGATGCTCCCACCCTGTCGAGGTAGGGCGTGATGCCGCCGAGGTGCATGGGCCAGCCGGCACCGAGAATCATGCACAGATCGATATCTTCCGGCCCTGACACGACCCCTTCCGCCAGCATGCGCCCGATCTCATCCGCGAGCGCGTCCTGCGTGCGGCGCAGGACCTCCTCGCTTGATGAGGGCGAGGAACCGAAGGTGAGCAGCGCGAGAGTGGACTCGGGCACTACATCGTTGCCGGCGTCGTCCTGTTCCCAGAGTCCCTTCTTTCCGGCGTCGATGAGAATCTGCTGATTCTTGGAGAGGTAGAAGCGTTCCCCGAAGGCATCATGCAGGGATTCCTGCACATGCTGACCCACCGGCAGCCCCACCAGCGCAAGCAGCTTGAACGGCGTCATCGGCAGACCGAGAGGCCGCAGCGCCTGATCGGCTGTTGCTGCGTCTGTACCCTCGTCGAAGGCTGCCGTGATTTCGCCGAACATGCGTCCCAGAACCCGGTTCACGACGAACGCAGGAGCATCCTTCACAAGGACCGCGTTCTTCTTGAGCTCTTTCGCTGCGGCGAACGCCGTAGCCAGAACCTCGTCGGAAGTGCGCGGCGCCTTGACGATCTCAAGGAGCGGCATGGCAGCTACCGGGTTGAAGAAGTGGAAACCCACCACGCGCTCGGGGTGCTGGAGGTCCTCGGCCATGGCTGCGACGGAAAGTGACGAGGTGTTGGTCGCCAGGATGCACTCCGCGGAGACCACCTCTTCAACCTCCGCGAAGACAGACTTCTTGACGCTGAGCTCTTCGAAGACGGCCTCAATCACAAAGTCGGCGTCCGCGAAGGCGTCCTTCGAGACGGAACCGGTGACGAGCGACTTGACACGGTTCGCCTTATCCGCGGACAGCCGCTTTTTGGCCAGCATCCTGTCCACTTCGGCGTGCACCCATCCAACGCCCTTGTCCACGCGTTGCTGATCGATATCGGTGAGAACAACGGGAACGCTCAACTGCCGTGCAAAGAGCAGGGCAAGCTGGCTCGCCATCAGGCCGGCGCCGACTACCCCTACCTTTGTCACGGGGCGGGCAAGTGAACGATCCGGCGCGCCGGCCGGACGTTTGGCCCGTTTCTGTACCAGTTCGAGGAAGGCATACACGGTGTCGTGGAATTGCGGCGTGAGCATCAACTCGGTCAGCGCTTCACACTCCGCTGCGGCAGACTCCGCCTGGGATCGGGTCCTGGCCGCTTCGAACAGGTCCAGCACCTTTCCCGGCGCAGGAGCAGCGTTGGACGTTTTCGCCTCAACGAAAGCGCGGCCAGCTGCGACTGCGGCCGCCCACTCACCGTCGTCGTACCGCGACAGCGCAGCGCGGCGGTCAGCGATGCCGGACGAGTCCCGCAGAACCTCCGCAGCCCAGCGAATGGACTGCTCCAGGAAATCGGCGGGTTCAAACAGGGCATCGGCGATTCCCGCCCCGTGGGCGGTCCGTCCATCAAACGTGCGGTTGTTGCTCAGCGGGTTTTCGATCATGATCTTCACAGCGGTGCGGGGACCGGTCAGGCGGGGGAGTCTGTAGACGCCGCCCCAACCGGGAACCAGCCCGATGAACGCCTCTGGAAGGCCGATTCCGTTGGCTCCTGCGGACACCGTGCGGAAGTCGGCAGCGAGAGCAATTTCGAGCCCTCCCCCCAAGGCGACGCCGTTGATGAAGGCGAAACTCGGGACCCCCAGTGAGCCCAGCAGGTTGTACGCCGAATGTCCCAGTTCCGCCATCAGCGTTCCGTGATGGGCGCTTTTCAGTGACTTGACCGTCGACAGGTCTGCCCCGGCCGCAAGGAAGTAGGGTTTCCCGGTCACGCCGACGGCGGCGATCTCACCACCCGCCGCGCGTACTTTCAGGTTCTCGAGTGTGCGCCCGAACTCGATGAGCGTGCTGGGTCCCAGAGTGGTCGGCCGGCTGTGATCCAGCCCGTTGTCGAGGGTGATCAGGGCCATGATGCCGGACCCGCCGGGCAACTGCACATCCTCGACAAGCGAGTGGGTGATGACCTCGTCAGGCACCAGGGCGGCCAGTTCCTCGAACCGATCGAAACTCATGCTGCGTCCTCCGTCGTATTCCCTGAATAGTCTGCGTGATGCGGGTTTTCCCAAATGACCGTTCCACCCATGCCGAGTCCTACGCACATGGTGGTGATGCCGTACCGGACCTGGGGGTCTTCCTCGAACTGCCGCGCCAGTTGCGTCATGAGGCGTACCCCGGAGCTCGCCAGCGGATGTCCGAAGGCAATCGCGCCGCCGTAGCGGTTGACCCGCGGATCGTCGTCGTCAATGCCGAAGTGATCAAGGAATGACAGGACCTGCACGGCGAACGCTTCATTGATTTCGAACAGGCCGATGTCATCGATGGTCAGCCCGGCCTGCCTCAGGGCCTTCTCGGTGGACGGTACGGGTCCAATTCCCATGACCTCCGGTTCGACGCCGGCAAAAGCATAGGCGACCAGGCGCATCTTCACCGGAAGGTTCAGCTCTGCCGCCGCATCAGCGGAGGCGAGCAGTGCAGCGGTGGCGCCGTCGTTGAGCCCCGCAGCATTGCCTGCGGTGACTCTGCCGTGCGGGCGGAATGGCGTCCGGAGTGATGCCAGGTCCTCGAGCGTGGTGCCTGGGCGCGGCGGCTCGTCCTGCTGGTTCACAGTCCAGCCCGATCCGGGCTTCCTTCCCGCAACCGGGACAAGGTCCGGCTGGATTTGGTTGCGCTCATACGCGTCCGCAACCTTCGCCTGGCTGGCCACGGCGTATGAGTCGGCGCGCTCCTTCGTGATGGCAGGGAAGCGGTCGTGGAGGTTCTCCGCCGTATTCCCCATGTTCAAGGCCGCTGGGTCCACAATGCGCTCGGCGAGGAACCGGGGGTTGGGATCGGCATCCGAACCCATTGGGTGGTTGCCCATATGCTCGACGCCGCCAGCGACCACAATGTCATATGCGCCGAACGCGATCCCGGATGCGGTGGTGGTGACAGCGGTCATCGCCCCGGCGCACATGCGGTCGATGGCGAACCCGGGCACGGTGCGGGGGAGCCCGGCCAGGAGAGCGGCGGTCCGCCCGATGGTGAGTCCCTGATCACCCGTCTGGGTTGTGGCAGCGACGGCGACGTCGTCGATCCGCTCGGGCGGCAGGGAGGGGTTGCGTCGCAGAAGCTCCCGAATGCATTTGACCACGAGGTCGTCAGCCCGGGTGCCCGCGTGTATCCCCTTTTCTCCAGCCTTCCCGAATGGGGTTCTGACACCGTCGACGAAAACAACGTCCCTGATCTGTTGCCGCGTTGCTGTGGCTGGTTTGGGCACAATCGCTCCTCGTTGAGTTGGTGGATCAGGCCCCTATGTTACTCGCGGGTAACATCACGCTGCAACAAGTCCGGTGCACTAGGTTGAAGGCCGCGCCTGCTTCGGCTGCAGAGGGTCCGGATCCAGGAAAGCAACCGTGATGACCGCTGCGACATGCTCGATCTGCCACGGACGAGCTCCGAGGTCGGCGAGCGCCGCGGAAATGGTGTCAAGATCGGTCGGCGTGGGTGGGCGCCACGCCAACCGTCGCAGGTAGTCGGGCGTAAGAAGGTTCTCCACCGGCATGTTGAGTTTGTCGGCCACGGCCGCGACTCGTGGTTTGGCGGTTTGGAGGCGAGCGGCAGCGGCAGGGTCTTTTTCCGGCCATACCCGCGGAGGAGGCGGCGCATTGGTCGGAAGCTGCAGTTCGGGGAGGTCCCGCGAAGCGCGGGCAAGGGCGATGCACCGCAGCCAACGCGGCGCCTCACGTTGCGCCGCCCGTCCGTGGAAGCCATTGACGGCCAGCAACTGCGGGACAGTCTGCGGCATTGCTTTCGCTGCAGCCACAATCGCTGCGTCGGGAATCAGGCGGCCCGGAGCGACGTCCCGCTTCTGCGCCAGAGATTCGCGTTCCTGCCAGAGTTCCCGGACAGCCGCCAGCTGCCGACGGTCGCGCACCTGATGGACGCCGGACGTGCGGCGCCAAGGATCTGTTTTCGGCGGTGCAGGCGGCGAGGAGCGAATGTACTCGAACTCTTCCTCGGCGATGCGGAGCTTGCCGTCCTGCTCGAGTACTTCCACCAGGCGGTCGCGCAGCTCGACGAGCACCTCGACGTCCAGGGCTGCGTAACGAAGCCAGGGCTCAGGCAACGGGCGCTGCGACCAATCCGCTGCGGAATGCTCCTTGGCCAGCGTGAAGCCGAGCAGGCGTTCGATGACCGCAGCCAGTCCTACGCGCGGGAAGCCGGCGAGCCGGGCTGCCAGCTCCGTGTCGAACAATTTGTCCGGCCACATGCCTAGTTCCGAGAGGCAAGGGAGGTCCTGGGAGGCGGCGTGCAGGATCCACTCCACCCCTGAGAGGGCGTCATTGATGCTGCGCAGATCGCCGAAGGGTTCCGGGTCGATGAGCCAGGTCCCGGCGCCTTCCCTGCGGATCTGGACGAGGAAGGCACGCTGCCCATACCGGAATCCGGAGGCGCGTTCCGCATCCACTCCGGCCGGTCCTGTTCCGGCGGCAAGCGCCCTCGCCGCCCGCTCAAGCCCTGCCGGCGTGTCAATAACGAAAGGAACGCCGTCCTTGGGCTCGTCCAGCAGTGGCAGCACGGCGACTGAGCCTGGGGTGGTATTGCCGGAGTCGGGGGTTCGGCTGTCAGGCTCGGAGTGCACGGTCATGATGATGCAAGTCTAACCGGGCGGCACCGGCGCTCCGGCGGATTGCACCGCCCGTGCGGCGGGAGTCGTTGTCGGTGGCCCGCCCCGGGGATCAGTTGCGGCGCCTGTTAGGGAGCGCCGCCACGCCGTCCGGGAGGGGAGGAAGTCCCGCGAAGGTGCACACCATGTCAGCCCAGGCTTCCAGATGCTTCTGGACACTGCCGGAGTCAGGAGTCCAGGACGCGCGCAATTCGATGTCGATCGTGTCGACCCGGTCGGCAAGGGAACCGTAGCTTTCGGACAGTATTCGGGTTGCGGTGCCCCCCGCCGACCTGTATCCGGCGTCGTGATTCTGGAGTGCTTCAACCAGCCAGGTCCACGCCACGGATCCGAGGAGCGCGTCGTTTCCCATGTCGGGCTCGAGCTGGGCACGGATATAGGTGACTATCCGGAAAGTACCGTCCCAGACTTCGGATCCCTCGGGGTCGTACAACAGGATGAAGCGTCCGGTTGCAAGCTCTTCGGCGCGATCATCGTGTTGGAGGGCTGCCCTGGCGGGTCCATGGACAGGAAGCGGGCCTGGCTGGGCATCCTGAAGTACCTCGGCTCCGAGGGCGACTGCGAAAGGTGCAAGTCGGGAGGGAGCCGGTATTTCGTCGAGGCGAAGCTCGTTACGGCATTTCGCCCGCCGCAGACCGGCCAGTGCATTCAGGAATTCAGGAGGAACCTGCGAGAGGTCACCAATAGCGCTCACCCTCGCAGGTTAAACCCCAGGCAGCGTTGGCCTCATCAGCCACGCCGCAGGAAAGGATTCCGTTCCTGCACGCCGGATGCAAAAATACAGCGGCCGGGCCGTCAGGACCGGCCGACCTCGCGGCGGATCGCGTCCGCGAACGCATCGACGTCCTCTTCCGTGGTGTCGAAAGTGCACATCCACCGGACCTCGCCGGTTGCCTGATCCCAGTCGTAGAAGCGGAACTGTTCGCGGACCCTGTCGGCAGCCTCAGGCGGCAGGATGGCGAAGACGGCGTTCGCCGTCGTCGGCTGCGTGAGTTGCACGCCGTCAATAGTGGAGACGGCGGCTGTGAGTCGAGCCGCCATGGCATTGGCGTGCGTGGCCGAGCGAAGCCAGAGGCCGTCTTCGAGCAGGGCAACCAGCTGCGCCGAGACAAAGCGCATCTTGGATGCGAGTTGCATGTTCATCTTGCGGAGGTACTCAAGACCCGTTGCTGCTGCAGGATTGAGTACAACCACGCATTCGCCGAACATGATCCCGTTCTTGGTCCCGCCGAAAGAGAGGATGTCGACGCCGGCATCACGCGTGAAGCTGCGCAGCGGCATGTCCAGGGCAGCGGCGGCGTTGGCGATGCGCGCTCCGTCCATGTGCAGGTGCATCCCGCGGGCATGCACGTGGTCGGCAATGGCGCGTACCTCCTCGGGCGTGTACAGCGTCCCGAGTTCGGTAGTCTGCGTGATCGACACCGCGAGCGGTTGCGCCCGGTGCTCATCCCCCCAACCCCAGGCTTCCAGGTCGATCAGTTCCGGCGTCAGCTTTCCATCGGGAGTCGGCACCGCCAGGAGCTTCATCCCGCCGATGCGCTCCGGAGCCCCGTTCTCATCCACATTGATGTGTGCCGTCTTGGCGCAGATGACTGCGCCCCAGCGGGGGAGCAGGGACTGCAGGCTCAGGACATTGGCGCCCGTTCCGTTGAACACAGGATAGGCGACGGTTCCCTCACCGAATTGCTGTTGCATCAGCTCCTGCAGGCGCTGGGTATAGACGTCCTCCCCATAGGCGACCTGGTGGCCCCCATTGGCGGCGGCAAGCGCGGCGAGCACCTCGGGGTGCACGCCGGAGTAGTTGTCCGACGCGAAGCCGCGCACGTTGGGGTCATGGAGACGGGCGGTAGCAGAGATGGTGTCAGTCACGGATCCAGTATCTCGTATCGGGGCGAACGGTTTGGGGCACATCAGCCGGCCAGGCTGAGGCGCTGACCGTTGATGGTCCCCGCCTCACGTGCGAAGAGGCCGGTCATGGTCGCAGCGAGGTCCGAGACATGCGTATAGCCGGGGAAGCGGCGGTCGGGGCGTTCGGCCCGCATCTTCTCGTCCAGAAGTGCTTTCACGACCAGTATGGAAGCGGCCGCCCGGGTACCGGTGGTTGTTCCGACACCGGTGAACTCCTGTGCCACTGCACGCACCCATGTCTCGGCGGCGGCCTTGACCGCCGCGTACGACGCGCTGTCCGCACCCGGTGCGTCGACTGCCGTGGCCGACACGATTGCGAGCCTCCCACGGGCCGATGCGGCCAGATCGGCGACGAACACCCGAGATGTGTTCCGCAGAGTGGTGAGAACGGAACGGTGAAGGAACTCGTAGTCCTCGTCCGATTGCCCGGCAATCCCTGTCCCTCCCCGCCATCCACCCACCAGGTGCATCAGGCCGTCCACCCTGGTGCCGTCGGCGTGGAGGTCACCGGCGAGCGACTGGACTGCATGAAAGTCCGTGAGGTCGCAGGTGCGCATATCGAGGGACGGAATGTGTCCGAGCGAGCGCTGCAGGCGCCCGGTATCGGATCCCACTGCGATGACATGGGCGCCGGCTGAGGTGAACGCCTCGGCCGTCGCTATGCCTGCCTGACTGGTGGCTCCGGCAACAAGGATGTGGAGGCCGGAGAGATCGGGTGATTCTGTCACGCAGTGGCTCCTGTGATTCCCGCGGTGGATTCGATGACGTCCTTCATCTTCCTATCCAGGGCCTCGAAGAACATCGACAGAGGGAATTCGTCATCAAGGACGGCGTCCGTGAGCCCGCGTGGAGGACCGTCCAGGGGCAGCGCGTCAGCACCCTTCGCCCAGACCGATGCCGGATGCGGGGTGACAGTTTCGGATACCAGTTCGTACGCCGCAAGCCAGTGGGCGATCTTTGGCCGGTCGATCGACCGCCAGTACAGCTGCTGGATCTTCTCGCCCAGTGCAATGACGACGCCGGGAACTTCCTCCCAGTCGATGGTCAGTTTCGTATCGGTCCAGTGCAGGACATGGTTCTGGTGCAGCCAGGCGAACAGCAACTGGCCACCGAGGCCGTCGTAGTTCCGTACCCGGCTGCCTGTGATCGAGAAACGGAAGATGCGGTCGAAGATGACGGCGTACTGCACCAGGCGGGCGTGGCGGCGGGCCTCATCGGAGGCATCGTCGTCGGCTGCTATCTTGACCGACTCTGCGAAAGCCGTGAGATCACACCGCAGCTCTTCGAGCGAGTACAGGAAGTACGGCATGCGCTGCTTGATCATGAACGGGTCAAAGGGAAGATCCCCGCGCATGTGGGTGCGGTCATGAATGAGGTCCCACATCACGAAGGTTTCCTCAGCCAACTGCTGATTCTCGATGAGCTCCCGGGCCTCGTCGGGCAGCTCAAGCTGAGTGATGTCGGAGGCGGCCGTCACCACCCGGCGGAAACGTGCCGCCTCCCGATCAGCGAAGATGGCTCCCCATGTGAACTTGGGTGTCTGCCGTACCGCAACGGTCTCGGGAAAGAGCACTGCCGAGTTGGTGTCGTAGCCGGGGGTGAAGTCAAGGAAGCGGATGGGAACAAAGAGCTTGTTCGAGTAATCTCCGGTCTCGAGTTCCGCAATGAAGTCCGGCCAGAGGACCTCGATCAACACCGCTTCGACGAAACGGTTGGAGCTCCCATTCTGGGTGTACATCGGAAAGACGACAAGGTGCCGCCGTCCATGGACGCGGTCGAGCTGGGGCTGGAACTCGATCAGCGAATCAAGGAAATCAGGCACCTGAAGGCCGCCGGCCTTCCACCCCTCAAGGTCGCGGATCAGAGCTTCGTGGTAGGTCGCGTCGTGAGGGAAGAGCGGACCGAGCTCATTGAGGGACTCGATGATGGTGTCAACGTGCCCGCAGGCAACAGCAACCTCTGCCCGGTCAGCTATTGAACCGTCCTTCGCCTGCAGGCTCTGCAGACGAATTGCCGCGCTCTTGAGCGCTTCCCAGGCAGGAAGCCGCTCGGGATGGGCGTCGTGCAAGCGGACTTCGGCGTCGAGGGTCTGGGTCACTTTTCCTCCTTGAAGGGGTGGCTGTTCTGTTGCTCCCGAGCGTAACAACAGAACAGCTGAACTGATCCTCAAACGGAGCACTGATAAGAAACTCTTATTCTGGCGTACCCGCGATGCAGCTGGAGATGCAGGAGACCTTGAGGATGCTTCCCGTCACGGCGGGGCCGGACTCTAGGACTGACTTCAGTCCTGGGGGATGAGCCTCATCGATACGGAGTTGATGCAGTAGCGCTGGTCGGTCGGCGTGCCGTAGCCCTCGCCCTCGAAAACATGGCCCAGGTGGGAATCACAGCGGGCACAGCGGACCTCAACGCGCTCCATTCCGAGGGTTCGGTCCTTGATGTACCGAACCTTGTCCTCGGCCAGCGGTGCCCAGAATGAAGGCCAACCACAGTGGGAATCGAACTTTTCGTTGCTCGTGAAGAGTTCGTGGCCGCATGCCCGGCACTGGTAGACGCCCTTGACATGGGTGTCGTGGTACTCGCCGGTGAAGGGCCGCTCGGTTCCGGCCTGCCGCAGCACGTAGTACTCCTCAGGCGTCAGTTCCCGGCGCCATTCCTCGTCAGTCTTCTCGATGGGGGTGTTGTCGGTGGAGGATGCTGATTCTGATGTGCTCATAGTTGCCTCAACGCCTAGGAGTCCCCGATAAATCCCGACCCGGCATACAGATGAAGGACAGGAACGCCAAGCTGGTCCTGCGCGCGGTTTGCCCAGTCCCGATGGAGTGTGTCCGCCACAGCATGCGGGCGCGTGATGACGACGGCCTGACGGGCTCCGCTCTGCCTGACCGTGCTGACCATTTCTTCGACGGCGTTGCCCCGTGCAGTCAGCCCGTCCGCCTTCAGCCCGGCGTTTCGAAGCGCAAGGAGCGATCTCTGCAGGGCCTGGTCGGCCGTCACGCGAACCTCGTCGTCGGAGGGCCGGTGGGACAGTCCGTGGAAGGCCTCGCTGATCTCGAAGAGGCTCAAATGGTGGAGAAACTCCCCGAGCACGTTCGTGTGACGGTCTTCCGGTATCAGCACGGTATAGACGGCGTCACCGCCGTCAACCAGGGCGGAGAGATGAGAGGCATCCGCCTCGGTGAGCGGCACTTCAGCGAGCACGACGATCGTTTCCTCCATGTCCCAACCCTAGACCCCGGCTCGTCCCGCAGCTATAGAGGACAGGCGACACTCCACGTGACGGACCGTTTCCGCCGGTGCTGTTTCCGTGGGCAAGAATAGGACCATGCCATTCACCACTCCTCCGGCTGCCGTGGACCGTCAGGCATGGCTTCGCTGGGCCGTCCTTGGAATCGGAACCGGTGCCGCTGTCAGTTCCGTTGTCGCTGGAGCCACGTCTGCGCTGGCGGCGCACTTCGCCAAGGAGGTAGTAACTCCCCGCAGGCGGGATGAGAACCTCGAGATCCTGGCCGTGGTGCAGACCGGCGACGGTCTGGAAGTGATCCTGCCGGCCAACGAAGACACCACGATAGAGGGCACGTACAGTCTCTACTTCGACGGCGGGCGTGGCCACGCCCGGATCGGAGCAATCCGGTCGTTCGTGCCGCGGGAGGGCACCGTGCAGCGCGAGGTTGAAACCGTCTACGCGGGTGATATCCGTTCAGCGGTTCGCGGTTGGTGGAGCGGGGCTGTTTATCCTTCGCCTTCAGCTCTGGGCTTCGCGGACGAGAGCGTCGATGTGCCGGTCGCCGGCGGTAATGCTCCCGCCTGGCTGGTGCGTGCAGAAACCCCTTCCGACACCTGGGCCATCATGGTGCATGGCAGGGGAGTACAGCGCTCGGAGGGGTTGCGCGCGGTGCGCACCGCGCGGGAACTCGGCATGACCAGCCTGCTGGTGTCGTACCGGAACGACGGCGAAGCCCCCTTCGCTGCCGACGGCAGGTACGGGTTGGGCATCACCGAGTGGCAGGATGTCGAATCAGCGCTTGAGTACGCATTCGAAAACGGCGCTCAGGACGTTGTGCTCTTCGGCTGGTCCATGGGCGGTGCCATTTGCCTCCAGGCAGCTGACATGTCCCGGTATCGCACGCGGATCCGCGCGCTGGTTCTGGATGGACCGGTGATTGACTGGATGAACGTTCTCACGCACCAGGCTGAACTGAACCGCATTCCTGCTCCGGCGGGCAGACTAGGGCAATGGCTGATCTCGAACAGCTTCGGACGCGTAGTCACCGGCCTGTCAACGCCACTGGACCTGAAGAGTATGGACTGGGTCTCGCGGGCGGACCAGGTGACGGTGCCGACGCTGATCCTTCACAGCGAGGATGATGAGTTCGTGCCGGTGGGACCGTCTGCCGAACTGGCTGAACGCAATCCGACCTTCGTCACCTTCGAGCGGTTTTATCGAGCCAGGCATACCAAGGAATGGAACGTCGACCCTGACCGCTGGCACGCCGTCACAGCCGACTGGCTGCGGCGTCAGGTTTTCGGACGGACGGAGCCGAAGCGGACGCTAAGCCGCCCCTGATTCCCGGATCTTGCGCTTGATACGCCCCAGCATGGCGGCCATGCCTCGCATGCGCAGCGGCGTGATGGCCCGTGTCAGCCCCAGGCGCTCCGGCACGTCGTCGGGCACGGCGAGGATCTGCGCCGCCGGCAGCCCGTCCAGGCCTTCCTGGAGAACGCCGGCGAATCCGCGCGTTGTCGGTGCTTCCGGCGGGGCGGAAAAGAACAGAGAGACGGACCTTTCGCTGTCGTCGGCGATGTCCAGTGTGAGAAAGAGCGGGCTCTGGCACTCCACAACCTGCTCAAGGAGCTCCGGGTGATCCAGAAGATGCGCCGGCAGCGGAGGAAGACCGCGGGAAAACTCAAGGAGCAGCTGGAGCCGGTCCGGTTCGGACAGAGCCTGGAAATCGTCCACGATCTCGGCGAGCTGTTGGGGTAAAGCTGTGGTTTCCACTGTCATCCTCACGATTGCCCCGGGCAAGTGCCCGGGGCGCCTTCATTCCGTTAACTATCTCCGCCCGGCGGCTACTGGCGCTACACCTGGTTCAGTGCCCTTAACGATCGGCACGCGAACGACGTTGCCCCACTCAGTCCAGGATCCGTCGTAGTTGCGGACATTCTCGAACCCGAGGAGGTGCTGGAGCACAAACCAGGTATGGCTCGAACGCTCTCCAATGCGGCAGTAGGCAACAACGTCGTCGCCTTCCTTCAAACCTGCTTCGCCGCGGTAGATCGCATCCAGCTCATCCCGCGTGCGGAAGGTTCCGTCCTCTGCTGCTGCCCGGGCCCAGGGGACGGACACCGCTGAAGGTATGTGTCCGCCGCGAAGTGCGCCCTCCTCGGGGTATGCGGGCATGTGCGTTCGCGCCCCGGTGTACTCGTCGGCGGAGCGGACGTCGATCAGCGGGTTCCCGAAGTGATCAAGGACATCGGTCAGATAGGCACGGATGGGAGCATCATTGCGCTCGACCACCGGGTAGTCGGTGGGCTGTGGCTGCGGCACCTCAGTCGTGACGGGACGGCCCTCGGCGATCCACTTGTCCCGCCCGCCGTCGAGCAGCCGCACGTCCTCGTGTCCGAACAGGGTGAAGACCCACAGTGCGTAAGCGGCCCACCAGTTGGACTTGTCACCGTAAATAACAACAGTGCTGTCACGGGAGATGCCCTTGGCCGACATGAGACGTGCGAAACCTTCACCGTCAACGTAGTCGCGGGTGACCTCGTCATTCAGGTCGGTGTGCCAGTCGATCTTGACGGCACCTGCGATATGCCCGGTCTCGTAGAGCAGGACATCTTCGTCGGACTCAACGACCACGAGTCCGGGAGTGCCGAGGTTGTCCGCGAGCCACTGGGTTGAAACAAGCCGCTCGGGGTGCGCGTACTCTGCAAACTTGTCATGGGGGTCTGTTGCAACACTCATCCGTGGGAAGCCTTCCTGCATTGACGATTGCTCTTTCCCACCTAGCGTAACCACGGGCTCAGCTGATTCCTTCCGCCGTAGTCACAGGACGCCATAATGACGGCACCGTGAACACCGGAGATACCCGTGGCTGCCCGGCTACTGACGTATCCTTTCCTAGCACGGCTTCTGACGGCCTGCTTCCTCGATCGCCGACGAAAGACGCATTCATCTGTGGCCACCATTGAGCATCTGACCCAACGATCGCCGCAGGTTTCGGTGGACGAACTTTTGGACGGTTTTTTCCCCTCACAGCGTTTCGGGACCGTGTCCTTCGACTCGTACCGGCCTGACCCCCAGCAGCCGTCCCAGTCCGCGGCCGTGAAGGAGCTTCGGCACTTCGCCTCGACAGTCAATGCACCCAAGCCGAGTGGGCTGCGCAAGTTCTTCGGTGGACAACGTGAGCAGAGCCGAGCCGGTATTTATATGGACGGCGGATTCGGTGTCGGCAAGACGCACCTGCTCGCTTCGCTGTGGCACGCCGCCTCCGGCAAGAAGGCCTTCGGCACCTTCGTCGAATACACCAACCTTGTGGGCGCTTTGTCCTTCAGACGCACGGTCGATGCATTGAGTACCTACCAACTCGTCTGCATCGACGAGTTCGAATTGGATGATCCGGGCGATACGGTGTTGATGTCACGGCTCATGCGTGAACTTGCTGACGCGGGCGTCAAGCTCGCCGCGACATCCAATACGCTTCCGGGATCTCTCGGCGAGGGCAGATTCGCTGCGGTCGATTTTCAGCGGGAAATTCAGGTTTTGGCGGACCAGTTCGAGGTCATTCGTATCGACGGCGAGGACTACCGCCACCGCGGCCTTCCTGAAGCTCCGGCCCCGCTGTCGGAGCAACAGGTTCGCCGCCAGGCACGCCACTTCCCGGACGACGTCACCGTGGCCGAAGACCACTTCACCGACCTGATCAAGCACCTCGCCGGCGTCCACCCCAGCCGCTACCGCCAGCTTATTGACGGCATCGACGCCGTTGCCTGGCACGAGGTACAGACCATCACCGAGCAGGCCGTGGCGCTGCGGTTCGTCGTGCTTGCGGATCGCCTCTATGACCGTGATGTTCCTATCCTCGCCAGCGGGGCACCCCTGAGTGATCTCTTCACGCAGGAGATGATGACGGGTGGACACATGAAGAAGTACTACCGTGCCGTTTCCCGCCTGACCGCCCTGGCACGTCAGGGCGCCGAAACCCAGGGCTGACTCGGCCTTTCCGTGCTGCAGATGCGCCAGGAGGGCCTGCGGGCAAGTCAGAGAACCTGAGGGTATGACAAAGGCGCCGACGCTGCCTCGCGGCAGGGTCGGCGCCTCCTTGTCGTGCTAAAGGCTGTTGTCGGGCCGAAGTGTCGGGGAGTCGGATGCCGTCCTGACTCTCAACGATGTCGACCGTCGAGGAGGCCCTGGGCTAAACGGGAGAGATCTTTCCCGAGTTCCGGCCCATTTCGGCTGCCTTGTCCTTCAACTCTCCAGCCCTGCCTTTGAGCCCGTCTGATACAGACACAGGCACCTCCCTTCTTTCATGTGGAACCCGTTGTTCCACCGCATCCACCATCATAAGGAGGCTTTTTACGAAGGGAAAGAGTTCGGGCTTTCGCCCTCAGCATGATTCATCTTGCCGCCCGCATGGCAGTGTGACACCCTGAGCGGGCCGAACTGGCACCCGGACGAGGTGCGCCGTACCCGGTGAGCGAAAAGACGGCGTTGAAGGAGCGGTTGACCATGGCGTGGGTTGTACTGGTGGTTTCGGGAGTGCTTGAGGCAGTGTGGGCTACAGCTCTCGGGAAGTCTGAGGGGTTCAGCAGGCTCGGTCCCACGGTCGTCTTTGTGATCGGACTGGTTCTGAGCATGGCGGGTCTGGCTTGGGCGATGCGTACTCTGCCGACGGGAACGTCGTATGCCGTGTGGGTGGGTATCGGCGCAGCCTTGACTGTCACCTACGCAATGCTTTTCGACGGCGAAGCTGCGTCGCTGCTGAAGGTTCTGTTGGTGCTCGGAATCGTCGGATGCGTGATCGGACTGAAGGTTCTCCACTAGCGCCTTCGGGAAAACAAGGCGGCTCCATCCATGAGGATGGAGCCGCCTTGTTTTAGATGGTCAGAGCGGACGACGGGATTCGAACCCGCGACATCCACCTTGGCAAGGTGGTGCTCTAGCCAGCTGAGCTACGTCCGCGAAAAGGCGCCTCTCAAGGAGGCGCCTTGCGTGGGCGATACTGGGATCGAACCAGTGACCTCTTCCGTGTCAGGGAAGCGCGCTACCGCTGCGCCAATCGCCCAGGTCTTGCAGTTCACCGTATGGAGGTGGGGACGGGATTCGAACCCGCGTATACGGCTTTGCAGGCCGCTGCCTCGCCTCTCGGCCACCCCACCGTGCCCCACTAAAGCGGGATCCCTGGCCGAAGCCAGCGAATACAGTGACTTGCGAGCGGACGACGGGATTCGAACCCGCGACATCCACCTTGGCAAGGTGGTGCTCTAGCCAGCTGAGCTACGTCCGCAGAGAAAATGGCCGAGGATTTAGGGTTTCCCTATTCCCTTCGGCGTCTTTCCAACGAGTAAAAACAATATCGGAGGAACAGGGGTTCGTCCAATTGAGGGTCGTGCGGAGCGCCTCCGGCAGATATCGCACCGATGCTATATAAGGCGCCGTCGGGCACCTAAGGTCTGTCGGGCGGAAGAAGTGTCAGACGGGGGTGACACACTGGATATATGACCGAGCCGCTCCTCGCGCACGCCACAGAACGCGGGCGCATGTATTCCAGATCCGTTTCGGAGCCACCCCTGGTCCCCTCGATCACCACCGTCATCTCGCAGTCCCAAAGCGCCTCGCTGGGGGGATGGTTCGGGTATATGGCAGCGAGTGCTCTTGCCCAGGACCCCCGCCTGCCGTCGTCGCTCGGCAATCCAAGCGAGATGCGTGCCGTGATCCAGGACGCTTCGAAGGCTGCTGAGCGTTACCGCGACGACGCAGCACAGCGAGGTACACGGGTTCACTTCTATTGCGAACAGGTTGCCCTACGCGATCTGGGCCGAGAACATCGCGCTGACGAGGCCCGCGCAGAGCTGGCGCAGCACGGCGAGGAAGGATTCGCGGCCCGTTTCGACGAGTGGTGGGATCTGTACCAGGTAAGGCCCATAGCGCCTGAGATCACCGTCTGGAACTCGGAACTTGGTTACGCGGGAACGCTCGATCTCGTGGCAACGATCGCGGGGCGCCTGTGCATCATCGACTTCAAAACCCGCGCTACAGACCGCGACGGCATGGTGAAGCCGCTCGATGAAAAGGTGGTCATGCAACTCGTCGCCGGCATGAAAGCACAGGAATCTCTCGTGGATCCCCGAAGCGGCTCCTGGGAAGCATGGAAGTACGGGAATGACCCAATCCTGCTCGGGGTCGCTATCGGGCAGACCGAGGTGCGGGCGCACCGGGCCAATCCGCAAGTACTCAAAGAGCACTGGTTCAAGTTCTGCGCCCTCCGGCGCGCCTGGGAAGCTGGGGGGAATGCAGCTGACGCAGGTCAACCGCTGCTGGCTGTGCCGCCGCCCCCGCGCCTCGAAGCCGGCACGTCCACCGGCTCAGGGGCCGCACGACCCGCGGGAACCGTTACAACCTCACAGGCGCCTGGAGTTGCCCAACAGGGTTACGTGCCTCCGGCGGATGCACCGGTCACAGCGATAAGCAGCTGACGCGAGCAGCCTGACCTAGACTTGACCAAGCATTTTGGGAGTTTCGTCGGATGTTGAATTGCGCCGACCGGACCTCCCGTACACATTCAACGACCGACAGGTGAGGACACACGACCGGATGGCGGTTCTGAGTATCAGGATGATCGGGGACCCCGTGCTACGGACACCCGCAGTAGAGGTAACCGAGTATGGTCACGAGTTGGCCCGGTTGGTTCAGAACATGCTCGAGACCATGCACAGCGTTCGGGGTGCGGGCCTGGCGGCGCCGCAGGTAGGGGTCGGTCTGCGCGTCTTCACCTACGCGGTTGACGGGGCGGAAGGTCACGTTGTCAATCCTGAGCTTCTCAGCGCCGAAGGCGTGCAGAATGACGATCAGGAAGGCTGCCTCTCCGTTCCCGGGATCGGATTCGCGTTACCCCGCGCTGAGCTTGTCCAGCTTCGGGGGTTCGATGTCACGGGCCAGCCGATGCAGCTAGAGGCGGAGGGAATGCTGGCCCGCTGCTTTCAGCACGAGAGCGACCACCTCGATGGGCGCCTCTACATCGACCGGCTTCAGGGGGACGATCGCCGGGCCGCCATGCGTGCCATCCGGCACTCCCAGTACAACGCGGTCACCACGGACACCCTCACCAAGCGATCCTCAAGTGTGGGTTCGGTGTTCGGCATCGGTGGGCCTTCGAGCGGCCGGCGGAGGACCGGCGCATGAGAGTACTATTCGCCGGCACGCCGAAGGTTGCAGTGCCCTCCCTTGCCGAACTCCGCCGCGCGGGACACGAGGTGGCTGCTGTCCTTACCCGCGAAGACGCTCCGGTTGGTCGGAAGAAGGTCCTGACGCCGAGCCCGGTCGCCGAGGCAGCAAGCAAACTCGGCCTGGAGGTCATCAAGGCGAACCGCATCGACGGGCCCGTTATCTCGCGGCTCGCGGCGCTGGACCTGGAGGCCGCGGCCATTGTTGCCTACGGGGGACTCGTTCCCGCTGCCGCGTTGCGGGTTCCAAGACACGGTTGGATCAATCTGCACTTCTCACTGCTTCCCGCCTGGCGGGGTGCGGCCCCCGTCCAGCACGCGCTGATCAACGGTGATGACATCACCGGCGCCTCAACGTTCCTTCTCGAGGAGGGCCTGGATACCGGACCCGTCTTCGGCACATTGACGGAGACCGTCCGCCCTGAGGACACCAGCGGAACCTTGCTCGACCGGCTGTCGGAAAGCGGCGCTGTGCTCCTGGCACAGACCCTGTCGGCCCTTGAGCAGGGACGCGCCCATGCTGTCCCACAGCAGGGCGAGGTGTCGCTGGCTCCTAAGCTCGCAAGCCCTGATGGGCGGATTCGGTGGACCGACCCCGCGCTTGCCATCAAGCGTCGGATCAGCGGCGTCACGCCGGAGCCAGGGGCATGGACGGTGCTGGGCGGGCAGCGGTTCAAGCTCGGCCCGGTTCGGCTCCGCCCCGACGTTTCAGACGTTCCGCCCGGCGTCGTTCTCGATAGGGATGGAGCGGTGCTGACAGGGACCGGATCACACGCCGTCGAACTGACGCTGGTTCAACCAGCGGGACGCACCATGCTCGCCGCCCCCGAGTGGTTCCGCGGTGCACGTCGAGAGGATCTGGAATTCGAATGACACCTGAACATCATCCCGGCGGTCAGAGTCGGCGCAATGAGCGGGGACGGGAGCGCAATAGGTCGGGCGCCCGCAAGTTCTCGGCCACAGCGCCCTCCGAACGCACCAGGCGGGCCGATCCTGCGCGGCTGGCAGCCTTTGAGGTTCTTCGAGCTGTTGCAGTTGATGATGCCTACGCCAACCTGGTACTGCCCAGCAGTATCCGCAAGCACCGCCTTGGCCGCCAGGATGCCGGGTTCGCCACAGAACTGGCCTATGGCGCGCTGCGAGGCCAGGGCACCTACGACGCAATCCTTGCGTTGTGCGTCGACCGCCCGCTCGAGCAGCTTGACCCGGCCGTTCTCGACGCCCTGCGCCTGGGAGTCCACCAGCTGATGGCCATGCGGGTGCCTCCGCACGCCGCCCTTGACCAGACAGTGGGCCTGGTGCGGGCAGTGATTGGTGCGGGGCCTTCCTCCCTGACCAATGCGGTGCTTCGAAAGGTGTCACGCAAATCCTTCAGCGAGTGGATCGAGGTCCTCACCGAGGGTGTTGAGGATCCCGTCCGGGCCAGCTCCCTGCGGCACAGCCACCCCGAGTGGATAGTCCGCACCATGAGGCAGAGCCTTGTAGGGCACGGGCGCCCCGTTGCCGAAATCGATGACTTGCTGCAGGCAGACAACGCTGCTCCGATCGTCAACCTTGTCGCGTTGCCCGGTATTGGATCGCTCGACGAAGCTCTTGCGGCAGGCGCCCGTCCCGGAGAGCTCGTGGATGACTCCGCACTGTTCGCCGCCGGTGATGTAGGGCGGCTCGAGTCCGTGCGCTCCGGCGAGGTGAGGGTGCAGGACGCCGGCTCCCAGATCGTCGCGCGCGCGCTGGCCGCCGTCGAGCTCGACGCCCCATCAACGGTTAATGAGGAATGGCTGGACCTCTGCGCCGGACCCGGAGGAAAGTCGGCCCTGCTCGCTGCCATAGCTGCCCAACGCGGCCACAGCCTCGTCGCAAATGAGCCTGCAGAGCATCGCGCCGCGCTGGTCCGTCAGGCACTTGCGGCTGTTGACCCGGCTGTATGGACCGTTCGCGTGGGTGACGGCCGCACTATCGGGGAGGCTTACCCGGACGGGTTCGACCGCATCCTCGTTGACGCGCCGTGCACGGGACTGGGTGCGCTACGCCGCAGGCCCGAAGCCCGCTGGCGCCGCAAGCCCTCGGATCTTGCGGAACTGGGACCGCTGCAGCGCGCTCTGCTGGCTGAAGCCCTTGACACGGTCCGCCCGGGCGGCGTCGTGGCGTACGTCACCTGTTCACCGCACCCCGCCGAGACCACCGCCGTCGTTCAGGACGCACTGCGCGGCAGGAAAGGTTTCGATCTTCTCGACGCTGGGGAAGTTCTTGACAGCGTGAGCAGGAGCAGTCCGCTTGGCGCAGGACACGAAAAAACCGCGCAGCTGTGGCCGCACATCCACGGCACGGACGCGATGTTCCTCGCCCTGATCCAGCGAAACGCGGACTGACATCCCACGGACGCCGTCCCTACTGAAAGGCCGAGTATGAGCACCTGCTGTATCCACCCGAGCATCCTGTCCGCGGATTTCGTGAATCTACAGTCGGAACTCGAACGCATCGCCACGGCCGACGCAGTTCACGTGGACGTGATGGACAACAGCTTCGTTCCGAATCTGACCCTTGGACTTCCGGTGGTGAAGCGGATTCAGGCAGTCGCTCCAGTGCCCCTGGACATACACCTCATGATTAACGACGCCGACCGATGGGCGCCCGAATACGCCGCCGTGGGTGCCGCCTCCGTGACCTTCCATGCAGAAGCGGCTCAGGCGCCCATCCGCCTGGCGCGCGAATTGCGTTCGGTTGGAGCACGGGCAGGCATGGCACTTCGACCGGCGACCGCCGTCGAGCCCTACCTCGACATGCTTGGCGAACTGGACATGCTCCTGATCATGACCGTGGAGCCCGGGTTCGGGGGGCAGTCCTTCCTGGACGTGACCCTTCCGAAGATTCGGCGCGCCGCCGAGGCCGTTCGTGGAGCGGATCTTCCCGTCGCGATTCAGGTGGACGGCGGTATCACGGAAGAGACCATCGTCCGTGCAGCCGAAGCTGGAGCGACGGTTTTCGTCGCCGGTTCTTCGGTCTACGGCGCTGATGACCCAGCCGCCGCCATAGCAGCCCTGAGGCGGGCGGCGTCCTGATTCGGGTAGGCGAGGGTGCTGTCTGTCACGGCATCAGTCGGGAATGTTCGTCAGGGTAATTCGCACGGCTTGCGTGTCCGCCGCAGCCCGGCGAAGCACGTCCTGCCGCGGATCGGGAACCGGCAACAGCGGGAGGCGGGGGAGCGGGCGGTAGCGCACCAAGGCGCCGTCGGCGAGGCATTCCGAGAAGAGCTTGGCATCTCCGCCAGGCTGCAGACAGTCCGGCGGATTGTCTGCGAAGAGTGCCGCCGCACGCTGGGCCGTCGTGCTGACCAGAAAGTCCGCCTGGTTCTCCCTGCGACGCGCGAACCGTTGCTGTGACCACCCGCCGGCGGCAGTTCTGGACTGGACGTAGCGTGTGCCGTTCTTGGAGGAGATGAGGGCGCCGTCGCGGGCGACGCCGACGCCGTAACCACCACGCCGTATCAGGATCAGGCCCACCGTCCGCGGCGCCAGGGCGCGGTGAACCACTTCGCTCACGGCCGTCTCGGTCTCGCAGGGGACCATATCACCCACAGTGAGCCCGCCAGTATCGGTCGTCAGGGGTGCAGCAACCAAGGCCGTACATCCGTTTTCCGCTTCGAGGACGAATGTTCCGGGCAGAGCTGGGCTACGGGTGGTGTGGAATGGCCCGTTTCGCTCACCGAAGCGGCGGACCCATCCCGTCAGCCGCTCGGGCGGGACCAGAACCGAGCGGTTGTCCTGCACTCTGCCTCCCTGATTGCTGGCCGAAGCTGTCAGTGGATCACAGTAGCCTTGGCTGTGTGAATGACCTATTCAGCCTTGATGCGGACGGCTTTGACGAGTCCGTCAGTGCCGGTCGAAGTGAGCGGAACCGTCTCCGAAGCCCCCTGCCGGTGCGCATGCGGCCGCGAACGGTGGATGAGATCGTGGGTCAGCAGCATCTCCTGGGCGCCGGATCGCCCTTGCGCACGCTGGCCGGTGGTGAGCCGGCGGCACGGACGGGGGCTCCGACGTCGGTCATTCTCTGGGGTCCGCCAGGGACCGGGAAGACAACACTGGCGCATGTTATTGCAAGGGGCCCGGGCCGCAAATTCGTTGAGCTTTCCGCTATCACTGCGGGTGTCAAGGATGTGCGCAGGGTGATGGATGAGGCGCTGTCCAATCGTGATCTGCACCGCATCACAACGGTGCTCTTCCTCGATGAGATCCATCGGTTCAACAAGGCACAGCAGGACGCTCTCCTGCCGGGAGTGGAGAACGGGTGGGTGGTGCTGATTGCGGCCACCACGGAGAATCCTTCGTTCTCGGTGGTATCCCCTCTGCTTTCTCGCTCATTACTGCAGACGCTCAAGCCCCTGACCGAGAATGACATCAGATCCCTGCTCCAGCGGGCGGTGGATGACCCGCGGGGACTCAGCGGGGAGGTCGCAATTGACGATGATGCCCTGGACCACCTCGTCCGGCTCGCTGCCGGCGATGCCCGCCGTGGGTTGACGGCACTCGAGGCCGCTGCCGGAGTAGCGCAGTCCGAGGAGCAGTCCAAAGAGCCGGAGGAAGATCATCCGCTTGATGGGGACGGACGAGGAGTCGTGCGCATCACCCTGGAGCACGCCGAAAAAGCCGTCGACGTCGCCGCCCTGCGCTACGACCGCGCGGGCGATCAGCATTACGACGTGGTGAGCGCGTTCATCAAGTCGCTGCGCGGGTCCGATGTGGACGCCGCATTACACTATCTGGCGCGCATGCTCGAATCAGGTGAAGACCCTCGTTTCGTCGCGCGCAGGCTGATGATCTCTGCTGCCGAGGACGTTGGCATGGCTGATCCCACCGCCCTGCAAACTGCTGTGGCAGCTGCACAGGCGGTGCAGCTGATCGGTATGCCGGAAGGTCGGATCATCCTCGCCGAGGCAGTGGTTCACATCGCCACCTCACCCAAGTCGAACGCCGCCTACAACGGGATCAACCGCGCCATCGCGGACGTGCGCGCAGGCAAGGGGCAGGGCATCCCCGCGCATCTTCGTGACGCGCACTACCCCGGGGCCAGTCAGCTGGGTCACGGCAAGGGGTACGTCTATTCGCACGATGAACCCCACGGCATCGCCGCCCAGCAGTACGCGCCCGATGACCTCGTGGGAACGGATTACTACATACCCACGGACAGGGGCGCCGAGCGGGCTGTGGCCGGACGGCTCGAGAAACTGCGCGCCATTATTCGGAACGGCTGAGCACTGCTAGGATTGTTCGTTGACTGGCAAGTCGCGGCTCACCCATGCCCGCCCTTCAATTGCCCGGATCGGCTCCGCCGATCCTTCGGCGGCAGCGGCGGACAAGGTGCAGACCCGCGAACTGTAGTACCGGAAAGCGGCCCCTTCCGGCTCTCCGAACGTGGAGGCCAGCGACACAAGAAAGAGATCCGGCGGCACATTGCCGCCAGGATCTGCTTTGCCGCAAAACAGTGAAAGGTAAACGTGGCTAACAACACACGTGCCCGCCGCAAGGTCCGCATCTCGCGGGCCCTCGGCATTGCTCTGACCCCCAAGGCTGAAAAGTACCTGGAGCGTCGTCCGTACGCACCCGGTCAGCACGGCCGTTCGCGTCGCAAGCAGGACAGTGACTACGCAGTACGCCTGCGCGAGAAGCAGCGTCTGCGCGCACAGTACGGCATCCGTGAAGCACAGATGACCCGTGTCTTCGAAGAAGCCCGCCGTACCGCCGGTCTGACCGGTGAAAACCTGATCGAACTGCTCGAGATGCGTCTCGACGCTCTCGTGCTGCGCGCTGGTTTCGCACGCACCATCGCCCAGGCGCGTCAGCTCGTGGTTCACCGCCACATCATGGTTGACGGTGCACGCGTGGACCGCCCGTCCTTCCGCGTCAGCGAAGGCCAGCTCATCCACGTGCACAGCCGCAGCGAGACCATGGTTCCGCTGCAGGTTGCCGCCGCAGGTGCCCACCGCGATGTTCTTCCCGCCGTTCCCGGCTACCTCGACGTTCAGCTCGAGAAGCTCCAGGCACGTCTGGTTCGCCGCCCCAAGCGCTCCGAGGTCCCCGTGACCTGTGAAGAGCAGCTCGTGGTCGAATACTACGCACGCTGATTCAGCGCCGTTTACGGCGTTTCGGCAGTACAACTGAACATCAGTTATTCAAGAGCCCGCGGCGCACGCCGCGGGCTCTTGAGTAGGTAAGGTACATAGGGGATTGCGGGCGCCCGTCCGTCCACAGCGCGAAGGTTAAGGAGTTGTTCACGAATGTCAGGTGGAGAAATCGCCGGGCTCATTGCCGCCGGAGTTTTTGCAGTGCTGGTTGCGCTGCTCGCCATTCCGGTGTGGAAGCTCGGAAAAGTCTTCGACGAACTCCGCCAGGCCATCCGATCCGTCAGCGAGGGCACGACCCCACTGATCGACGAGGTCACCAGCACAGTGACTACGACCCACCAACAGCTGAAGCACGTCGATGGCATCACGTCGAACGTTTCGGACGCATCCGCCAATATTTCCGCACTCTCCTCGCTCGTCGCCGCAACAGTGGGCTCGCCGCTGATCAAGGTGGCGGCTTTCTCCTATGGCGTGCGCAGCGCGCTGGCTTCCCGGCGCAAGCCGGCTTCCCGCCGTCGTAGTCGCTGAACTCCGGCTGCCCGTCCAAGACGCACGCACAACAGACGAGGATTTCTTGATGATCAAGAGGGTTTTCTGGCTCGCGGCAGGCGCTGCCATCGGTGTAGTAGCTGTACGCAAGGTCGCCGCGATGAGGTCGGCTGTCGGTCCTGAGGGGCTCAACCGCGCCGTCGCGCAGCTCACCGACAGCGTCGCCGACTTCGCTGACGCACTCCGCCAGGGAATGCAGGAACGTGAGACGGACCTGCGCACCGCCCTGGGAATCGACTCAGAGCCCCGTCCGTGACGGCAGATCACGCCCGCCCCCAAAGACACCGCCTCTGCGCACCGTTCGCACGCAACACCGAAGGATCCCCATGAAGTCGCAAGAGATCGCCCGTCGCTGGCTTGACTACTTCGAAGGGCAGGGGCACACCCGCGTGCCGTCTGCCTCGCTCGTTTCCAGCGATCCGTCGCTGCTGTTCACCGTCGCCGGTATGGTCCCGTTCATTCCGTATCTGACGGCTCGGGAAGTGCCCCCCTACAGCCGCGCAACCAGCATCCAGAAGTGCATCCGCACCGCCGATATTGAAGAGGTCGGAAAGACCGCGCGTCACGGCACCTTCTTCCAGATGTGCGGAAACTTCTCCTTCGGAGACTATTTCAAGCAGAACGCAATCCGGATGGCGTGGGAGCTCCTGACCAGCAGTGTCGAGGACGGCGGTTTCGGTCTGCCTGCTGACCGGCTGTGGGTCACTGTCTACCAGGACGACGACGAGGCACTGGCCATCTGGCGCGACGAGGTCGGTTTCCCCGTTGAGCGAATCCAGAAGTTCGGCAAGAAGGACAACTACTGGAATACCGGGCAGCCGGGTCCGGGCGGACCGTGCTCCGAGATCTTCTACGACCGTGGTGCTCAATACGGCAAGGACGGCGGGCCGGAGGCAGACGAAGACCGCTACATCGAAATCTGGAACCTCGTCTTCATGCAGTACCGGCTGTCAGCAGTGCGCAGCAAGGACGACTTCGACGTTGCAGGTGAGCTGCCGCAAAAGAACATCGACACGGGCCTCGGCCTGGAGCGACTCGCGATGGTCCTCCAGGGCGTTGAGAACATGTACGAGACCGACCAGGTCCGTCCCGTCCTGGACAAGGCCGCGGAACTCTCGGGTCGCGAATACACCAGTGCAGAATCCGACGACGACCCTCACCACCAGGACGATGTACGGATGCGGGTCGTGGCTGACCACGTGCGCTCTGCCCTGATGCTGATCACGGACGGCGTGACTCCTTCCAACGAAGG
This sequence comes from Arthrobacter sp., assembly GCF_031179385.1. Classification (GTDB taxonomy): domain Bacteria; phylum Actinomycetota; class Actinomycetes; order Actinomycetales; family Micrococcaceae; genus Arthrobacter_D. The sequence goes on from NZ_JAPSHV010000002.1 coordinate 40,805, forward strand.
TCGCGGCTATGTCCTCCGCCGCCTGATCCGCCGTGCCGTACGCGCTATGCGCCTCCTCGGCGTCGAGAAGGCGTGCCTGCCCGACCTCCTGCCCGTCTCCCGCGACGCGATGAAGGGCGTCTACCCGGAGGTCGAGCGCGACTTCGAACGCATCAGCCGCATCGCCTACGGAGAAGAGAAGGCGTTCCTGCGCACCATCGCTTCCGGAACCGCGCGACTCGAGGAAGCCGTGCGGGAGTCCAAGACCGCAGGGCGTGCACTGTCCGGCGATGAGGCCTTCAGCCTTCACGACACCTACGGATTCCCCATCGATCTCACGCTTGAAATGGCTGAAGAAGCCGGAGTAAAGGTTGATGCGGACGGTTTCCGCGCCCTGATGCTCGAGCAGCGCCAGCGCGCGCAGGCCGATGCACGCGGCAAGAAGGCCGGCCATGCAGACATGACGGTGTTCAACGAACTGCTGGCAACAGGCGAAACTGTCTTCACCGGTTACGACGAACTGACCACCGAAGCGGTGGTGCGCGGCATCATCAGCAACGGTGCGTCGGTGCCCGTGGCTCGGCAGGGCGAGGAAATCGAGCTCATTCTGGATCGCACGCCCTTCTATGCTGAAGCGGGCGGACAGGCTGCCGACGTCGGGCTGATCACCGGAAACGGCTTCTCGGTCGAGGTCACCGACGTTCAGCGGCCTATCAAGGGCCTCAGCGTGCACCGTGCCCTTGTGAGGGAGGGAGAGATCACCCAGGACGCGCTGGTGACAGCCGCCGTCGACCGTCAGCGCCGCCACGCGGGGGAGCAGGCCCACTCCGGAACGCACATCGTGCACGCGGCACTTCACCAGGTTCTGGGTCCCGAGGCGCTGCAGCGCGGTTCGTTCAACAAGGCCGGTTACCTCCGCTTCGACTTCTCCTGGGGCGAGGGCATCAGCTCCGCGGCGCGGTCTGAGATCGAGGAAGTATCGAATCTTGCGATCCGCAGCAACCACACCGTCGAGACAAAGGTGATGGGCCTCGATGACGCCAAGGCTCTGGGCGCAACCGCACTATTCGGCGAGGCCTACGGAGACCGGGTGCGCGTCGTCGAGATTGACGGTGCCTGGTCGCGCGAGCTGTGCGGCGGCACACATGTCGAGTCGACGTCGCTCATCGGTACGCTGACCCTTCTGGGCGAGCAGTCGGTCGGTTCCGGCAACCGCCGTGTCGAGGCCCTCGTCGGCATGGACGCTTTCCGGCATGCGGCAGCCGAACGTGCGCTGGTTACGGAGCTGTCCGACATGCTGAAGGTGCCCGCTCCCCAGTTGCCCGAGCGTCTCAGCGCAACCCTCAACCGGTTGAAGGCCGCAGAAAAGGAATTGGAGCGCCTGCGCAAGGAGCAGCTTTCCAACGCCGCGGCGGCCCTGGTCAACACGGTCCAGGATGTTGACGGAGTCAGGCTGATCACGCACGACGCCGGCACCGTGGGCAGTGCTGATGACCTCCGCAACCTCGCGCTCGACCTGCGTGGACGGTTGGGCTCGGGTGCCGCCGTTGTTGCTGTAGCCGGAGTCAGCAAGGATCGCCCGGTGGTCCTCGTGGTCACCAATGACGAGGCACGCGGCGCGGGCGTCAAGGCGGGAGCCTTGGTGCGCACCGCGGCGGGCATTCTCGGCGGCGGCGGTGGCGGTAAGGATGACATGGCGCAGGGCGGCGGGTCGGATCCGGCGAAGGTACCTGCGGCTCTGGATTCCATCCGTGCTGCAGTCTCGGCACGGTAGCCGGAGCTCCAGTCCCGTGGTTTCGGAGAACTACCCCCGCGGAGTGAAGATCGGCGTCGATGTCGGCATGGTCCGCGTCGGGGTTTCGGCAAGCGACAGGGACGGGCTTATCGCCACGCCGGTGTGCACGCTCAACCGCGATACGCGGAAGAACCGTGACCTGCGTCTGTTGCTCCGGAACATTCAGGAGCTCGCAGCCGTTGAGGTATTCGTCGGGTTGCCCCGCAACCTAAGCGGTACCGAATCCGCCTCTACGGCCATGGCTCGGGATTACGCTGCGGCACTCGTTGACACCCTCGTGGATGCGGGACTGGACGTACCCGTGCGGTTGATCGACGAGCGGCTGACTTCAGTTTCGGCCCATCGATCACTTCGTCAGGCTGGATTGAACAGTCGGGAACACCGTAAGGTGGTAGATCAGGTGGCAGCCGTGGAGATACTCCAACACGCCATCGACATGCAACGGAACCTTGAGCGGGATGTGGGGGAGCCGGTCGTTCAACATCGGCGGCGGAATCTTGACCACCCGTCGCCGGCCTCATCCGAGGAGTTAGACATTTCGCAAACCTACAGTGGGAGGAAAGAGGAGCAGTGAGCCATCGTCATCCTCCTTTCCCGGCAGCTGATCACGGCGCCGAGCAGCACCCGGACGACTACTTCGAAGACCACTATCCAGTGCATCCGGAGCCGGTGGAACAATTCTTCGAGGCGGACCTTCCATCCCGCCGAACCCGTAGACCGTCCAAGGCGCGCCAGCGCCGTCGCAGGCGCAGGACCATCGTCATGCTGGTCGTTGTCCTGGGTTTCATCGGCGTGGTGGTTGCCGTTGCGATGTTCCTGCGGAGCCTCCTCGGCGTTGGTGAGGTGACGGATTACGCCGGTCCCGGAACCGGATCAGTGACCTTTACCGTCGATGCGGGCGCGGGGCCCCTGATCGTCGGCAACGGCCTCGAGCAGCAGGACATCGTGGCCAGCTCGGAGGAATTCCTCAAGGCGCTCTCCTCGGTTGCTGACGGCCGGGTCATCCAGCCCGGTGACTACGAGATGAAGTACCAGATGAGTGCCGAGGAAGCAGCACAGGCGCTGCTGGCCGAGGGAGGCGCGGGAGTTCACTACGCCGCCGTCGCCCGCGATCTGAGGCAAAACGAAGTTTTTGACATCCTCGCCGAATCGACCGGGATCCCTCGGGAAGAATTCGACGCCCTGGCTAAGGATCCCACCCAGTTCGGCATTCCGGAACAGTCGCCGACCCTTGAGGGCTACCTCTACCCCGGCGAGTACAGGTTTGACCTGGAGATCAGTGCCACCGAGGTGATCCAGCAGATGGTGGACAACACCCATGCGGCTCTTGAGGAAGCAGGCGTGACTGATACCGCTGAGCAGTATCGGATCCTGACTATCGCCAGCATCGTTCAGGCGGAGGCAGGCCAGGCCGACTACGCGCAGGTTGCCGGGTCGATCATGAACCGTTTGGGCCCGGACAACACGGAGACCAACGGCCTGATCCAGTCCGATGCGACGGTCACCTACGGCCTGAACCGCAAGAGCTACAACCTGACGGACGAGGAAAAAGCCGACAAATCGAACCCGTACAACACGTACGCGAACGAAGGTCTGCCCGTGGGCCCGATCGGCTCCCCGAGCGCGGAAGCGATCGAGGCGGCGGTCAACCCGGCTGACGTCCCGTATTACTACTGGGTCACTGTCAATCTGGACTCGGGCGAGACGAAGTTCTCGGAAACTCTCGCCGAACATGCGCAGTACGTTCAGGAGTACCAGGCATGGTGTGCCGACAACGCCGGAAGGTGCGAATAGGTGGTGCCTGACGAGGCGCCGGCCCCGTATCGGGCCGGCGTCATCGGTCATCCCATTGCCCATTCAAAATCCCCGCGGCTGCACGGTGCTGCCTACTCCTACCTCGAATTCGCGTGCGACTACTCGGCCATCGAAACACCGCCGGACGCGCTCGAGGGCATCATGCGCGAGCTGCGGGCAGATTCCACATGGCGTGGATTGTCCGTGACAATGCCGCACAAGGCGGCGGCGCTGACGTATATGGATGAGCTGGCGCCCGGAGTCGCTGACCTGGGCGTCATCAATACTGTGCTTCCCGTCGGGGAGGGCGCTCATCGCCGCCTGGTCGGCCACAACACCGATGTCGAGGGCATAGTTCGAGCCGTCCGGCACGCCGGCGCTGGATCCCCGCGGCAAGCCCTGGTACTCGGTGGTGGCGGCACCGCTTCGGCGGCTGTCGCTGCGCTGGCTCGCATGGGAGTCGAGCTGGTGGATGTCTGCGTCAGGTCCACCCACAAGGCGCAGCCGCTGATCGCTCTGGGTGAGCGTTTGAACACCGCCGTGCAACTGCAGGATTTCGACGCCGCCGCCGACCTGTGCGTGGTTGCGCCGCTTGTCATTTCGACACTGCCGCCGCATGGAGCAGACGGCCTGGCCGCCGCACTGCAGCGTATGCCCGACTCGATGGGCGAGTCCGCCCAGGCAGCGCCACGCGTGCTGCTGGACGTGGCCTACGACCCGTGGCCGAGTGCACTCGCAAGCGCGTGGTCATCGCGTGGCGGCGCCATCGTTCCCGGGCTTGAGATGCTGCTCTACCAGGCGGTTGCGCAGGTGAAGCTCTTCACTGGAGACGTCTTCAGGGACGAGGCCGCTGTCATAAATGTGATGTGTGACGCGGTGGAGGCTCCCCGGCGCTAGCAGGCCCCGCTGACCGTGGCAGGATGGACGTTATGTTGCGTTGGTTGACGGCCGGGGAATCCCACGGCCCTGCTCTGGTTGGAATCATTGAGGGAATGCCCGCTGGCGTCGAGATTGCGAGCGAGTCCATTCAGGCGGCTTTGGCTCGTCGGCGTCTGGGATACGGCCGTGGTGCCCGGATGAAGTTTGAACAGGACCAGGTACGAATCATCGGCGGCGTCCGGCATGGTCTGACCCAGGGCGGCCCCGTTGCCGTCGAGGTGGGAAACACGGAATGGCCAAAGTGGGAGCAGGTCATGTCCGCTGATCCGGTGGACGCCGCCATCCTCGAGAACTCGGCCCGCAACGCACCGTTGACAAGGCCTCGCCCGGGGCACGCTGACTTCACCGGGATGCAGAAGTACGGCTTCGATGAGGCGCGGCCGGTGCTCGAACGCGCAAGCGCCAGGGAAACAGCGGCGCGGGTAGCCCTCGGTACCGTTGCGGCGCAGTTCCTGTCCGCTCTCGGTATCGAACTCGTCAGCCATACCGTCGCCGTCGCCTCCGTCGCGGTTCCGGAAGGCTCCGAGCTGCCCGGGCCCCGAGACGTGCTGGCGCTGGACGAAGATCCGCTGCGCTGCTTCGACCGCGACACCTCCACCGCCATGGTCGCCGAAGTCGATGCAGCCCACAAGGAGGGTGAGACACTCGGCGGCGTTGTCGAGGTCCTCGCCTACGGTCTCCCTCCGGGACTGGGAAGCTACGTTCACTGGGACCGCAGGCTGGACGCCCGCCTCGCCGGTGCACTCATGGGAATCCAGGCGATCAAGGGCGTGGAGGTCGGTGACGGCTTCGAGACCGCGCGTCGGCGCGGTTCCGCAGCCCATGACGAGATTGTCCGCGAGGACAGCGGACGCATCGGACGCGCCACCAACCGCGCAGGCGGCATCGAAGGCGGCATGAGCATCGGTGACGTTCTGCGGGTGCGTGCTGCCATGAAACCAATCGCCACCGTGCCCCGGGCACTCCAGACCATCGACGTCACCACGGGCGACGCCGCCAAGGCACACCACCAGCGCTCGGACGTCTGTGCTGTCCCCGCGGCGGGAGTGGTTGCCGAGGCCATGGTCGCCCTGGTTCTCGCGGAAGCAGTCACCGAGAAGTTCGGCGGCGACTCCGTTGAGGAGACGAAGCGCAATCTCAACTCCTATCTCGAGAACATCCCGGCGGCGCTGAACTCGGTTACGTCCTGATGTTGCCGGCGGCTGATCGACCGCTGGTACTCATCGGTCTGATGGCCACCGGCAAGTCGACCGTCGGTCGGCGCATCGCTGTCCGGCACGGTTGGCGGTTCATCGATACGGACGCGGAGATCGTCGACCGGCACGGACCAATTCCTGAGATTTTCGCCAGCCGGGGTGAACCCGAGTTCCGCCGCATTGAGGCCGATATCGTTTCGCAGGTCCTGTCGGAGGCTGAAAAAGAGGCGGGACGAGGTACAGTCATCTCCCTCGGCGGGGGAGCAGTACTCCACAGCGCAACGCAGCGCCTCCTGCAATCGGCCTTCGTGGTGTTCCTGGACGCCGACCTGGCGACGGTTCTGCCGCGCCTGGCCGGTGACACCGGCAGACCGCTCCTGGCCGGCAACGCCGGCGAAACCTGGGCCCGTCTCGACCGGGAACGGCGCCCAATTTACGAAGCGCTGGCGGACGCCGTGATCGACACCCGGGATGCTACCCCCGATATCGTCGTTGACCGCCTCGAGGCGCAGCTGCGCCGCACTAAGTTCACAGAGGAAGGGACTCTCGGCAATGACCGCTGAACCTACTGCAATCCGCGTCACGGGCAGCGCCCCGTCGGAAAACTACGACGTCGTTGTGGGGCGGGGACTGCTCGACCGGCTATCGCCGCTGCTGGGTGAACGCGTCCGGCGCGTTCTCGTGATTCACCCCCGGGCTCTGCGCTCCACCGGAGACACTGTGCGGGAGCAACTGGACGGTGATGGGTTCACCGCCGTCACCGCCGAGATCCCTGACGCCGAAGAGGGCAAGCACATCCAGGTGGCAGCGTTCTGCTGGCAGGTCCTCGGCCAGAACGATTTCACCCGGTCAGACGCAATAGTGGCTGTCGGGGGAGGCGCGGTGACCGACGTCGCCGGTTTCGTTGCTGCAACCTGGCTGCGCGGCGTCAAGGTGGTCCACCTGCCCACTACGCTGCTCGGCATGGTCGACGCCGCAGTGGGTGGCAAGACGGGGATCAACACCGCCGAGGGCAAGAACCTCGTCGGGGCTTTCCATCCGCCGGCAGGCGTGCTTGCCGATCTCGATGCGCTCCAGACCCTGCCGGCCAACGAACTCATCACGGGCATGGCTGAGGTGGTGAAGTGCGGTTTCATCGCCGACCCGCGAATCCTCGAACTGATCGAGTCGGATCCGGAAGCTGTGAGGAACTCCAACAGCGAGGTCGTCCGCGAGCTCGTGGAACGGTCAATCGCAGTCAAGGCCGCCGTAGTGTCCGAGGATCTCAAGGAATCGGGGCGACGAGAGTTCCTCAACTATGGACACACTCTTGCCCACGCCATCGAACTGGCGGAACGGTACTCCTGGCGCCACGGCGCTGCTGTCTCGGTAGGGCTGGTTTTCGCGGCGGAGCTCTCCCGTATGGTTGGACGGCTGGACGACGCGACCGCGGACAGACACCGCGCGATTCTGGAGTCGCTGGGGCTTCCGGTGACCTACCGCAAGGACCGTTGGGCAGCGCTGTTGGATGGAATGCGGCGCGACAAGAAGGCCCGCGGCGATCTGCTTCGCTTCGTTGTGCTCGACGACGTCGCCCGCCCGGGGATCCTCGAGGTACCGGACACGTCGCTCCTCTTCGCCGCATACCAGGAGATCGCTTCCTGAATCCGGTTCGTCCGGCAGGGTAGACTGGACTCTGGTCTTTTGGCGGGCAGATCCCGAGCAGTCGTGCGCTGCGCCTGCTGCGACGCAAAGCCAACCATCAGTCAATCGACGAAAGAGAACCCGTGGCCACCACGAACGACATCAAGAATGGCACCGTCCTCAAGCTCGAGGGAAACCTCTGGAACGTGCTTGAATTCCAGCACGTCAAGCCAGGCAAGGGCGGCGCCTTCGTCCGCACCAAGCTACGCAACATCCTTTCGGGGAAGGTTGTCGACAAGACGTTCAACGCCGGGCTCAAAATCGAGACCGCCACGGTGGACCGCCGCGACTACCAGTACCTGTACAAGGACGGCGACGACTTCGTGTTCATGGACACCACGGACTATGACCAGATCACGGTCCCGGGTGCAACCGTAGGCAGCGCCGAGAACTTCATGCTCGAGAGCCAGATGGCAACAATCGCGATGCACGAGGGTTCACCGCTCTATCTCGAGCTGCCGCCGTCGGTTGTCCTCGAAATCACCTACACCGAGCGGGGCCTGCAGGGCGACCGCTCCACCGGAGGCACCAAGCCGGCCACCGTGGAAACCGGGTACGAGATCCAGGTGCCGCTGTTCCTCGAGACCGGCACCAAGGTGAAGGTTGACACCCGCACCGGTGAGTACCTGGGACGCGTCAACGAGTGAGCGCCCGTAGCAAAGCACGGCGTAGGGCTCTGGATATTCTGTTCGAGGCCGAGCAGCGTTCCGTCTCGCCGATCGAAGCACTTCAGGGTCGCCGTGAGAAGACAGATACGGTCATTAACGAGTACTCGGTGGAGATCATTGAGGGCGTCATGGCCCACGGCACCCAGATCGACGAATTCCTCAGCACCTACTCACAGGGGTGGACGCTGGACCGGATGCCGGCCGTGGACCGCATGATTCTCCGCGTCGGCTCCTGGGAACTGCTGTACAACGAGGATGTCCCGGATACGGTTGCCGTCAGTGAGGCCGTCCAACTGGCGACCATGCTCTCAACTGACGAGTCGCCCGCCTTCATCAATGGCCTGCTCGGCAGGCTGCAGCAGCTCAAGCCGACACTGCTCGCGTAGTCGGCACCCACTGCGTCCGTGCGCCGCTGGTTCAGAACCGGCGCCCGGACGCTGCTGCAATGATCTGCCGGCGGGCGGCGTTCAGTTCATGGAGCAGATCCGCTTCGAGCTGCGGATCCGCCGCAGCTGAATGTCCGGCGCGAAGCCGTTGACGCACGAAAGCGAGCCGTACGCCGGTTCTGACGAAACGCTTCATCGCGGGTCCGGCCCCGATGCGCCGAGCCCATGCGAGAGCTGACGAGCGACCCCTCGCGGAGGCAACCATGTCCACTTCCTGGCCGGTGAGCCAGCCCGAACCGGCGTATTCGGCCAGTCGCTGATAGGTCACCGCGCGTTCTGCCCGCTGCAGTCCTATCACCACGGCGATCACCGCGAGGAACAGCGGCACCTGAACGAGGAAGTAGAACGAGAAAAAGTCGGTGAACAACACCACGAGGCCTCCGTTCCACAACATGTGCCCGGCGATTGCGGGTACAAGGCCGAGAATGAACGCTAGCGCCAGCCTGCCCCTGGTGCGGCCTTTCGCAACCGCTATGCCGAGTACCAGGCCCAGCGCACCGGTAAACATGACGTGTGCGAAAGGTGAGAAGAGTCCGCGCATCACGAAGACGGTGATCAGCCCGCCCAGTCCCGCCGGATCTGCCAGCGCTGACCCGAAATACAGGATGTTCTCGGTGAAGGCGAAACCTGCGGCCACCGTACCGGCGTAAACGATCCCGTCCACCGGCCCGTCGAAATGGCTGCGGCGGGATGCCACCAGAATGAGGACACCCAGTCCTTTCGCCACCTCTTCGACCAGCGGAGCCTGAAAGACAGGACCGACGACGTCCGCGGTCGCGCCGTCCAGCCCCTCCGTCAGAAGCAGTGTGACGGTTGGACCAAGCAGAAGCGTCACGGCAACGGACATCCCCGCACCCCAGAGAAAGGCGAACACGAGCGCACCCCGGGGCTCCGGATCCCACCGATCGACCCAGCGGATGCCCGCAAGGCAAATTGCCAGCGGCACGAGCGCCAGTGCCGCGCACAGAATCAGGGCCGAGGTGCCAAGCTGTGCTGTTACCAGCGCTGCGACTCCGGCGAGCACGAGGCCCGCGCAGATGAGCAGAAGTGCGTTGACGACGGCGGCGCCTGCAGGGGAGGAGCGCTTCCTCCCAGGCGCTGCGAGCCCGGCGGCAGGGTGTGGAGCGGGTGGGACCGACGGCCCCGTGTGCACCTGCTGCCACATCCCCAGCGGGGGCCGCTGCCCTGGTTGAGCCTGCAGGCCCGAGCGGCGCTGGAAGTTCCCCGAGTTCATACTCATCCACACAGGATAGGTGGACCGGACGCCTGTGGTAGTTTTGAACGCGCAGCCAACCCTTTAAAGGCCGTCCTGTGAGGCGGAGAAGGAGGACGCGTTCCTTGAGTGTACCCAGCCCTGAATCCGGAGGATTCGTGTTCCGCACGGTCCTCGGAGAAGCTGACATAGATCGGGCCTTGACCCGTATCGCCCACGAGATCCTCGAAGCCAACAAGGGCTCCCAGGATCTGGTGCTGCTGGGAATTCCGCGCCGCGGATTCCCCCTCGCGCAGCGTCTGGCGCGCAAGATAGCGCGCACAGATCCCGCAGTGAACCCGGACGCGATGGTCGGACGGCTCGACGTCACGATGTTCCGGGACGACCTGCGTAAGCACCCCACCCGGCCCCCGGGTCCCACAAAACTGCCTCCCGCCGGTATCGATGACAAGGTGGTCGTGCTGGTGGATGACGTGCTCTATTCCGGGCGCACCATCCGTGCAGCGCTGGATGCCATCGTTGACATCGGGCGGCCCCGCGTCGTCCGTCTGGCGGTACTGGTCGACCGCGGGCACCGTGAGCTGCCGATCCGCGCGGATCACGTCGGGAAGAACCTGCCCACCTCATCCGCGGAAAAGGTTCGGGTAAGGATCACTGAGGTGGACTCGGTCGACGAAGTAGTGATTGAAGGTCCGGCATGAAGCACCTCCTGTCCACCGAGAACCTCTCGGCCGCGGACGCCATCCGGATCCTCGACACGGCTGAAGAGATGGCCTTGGTCGGCGAGCGGGAAGTAAAGAAGCTTCCCGCTCTGCGCGGGCGGACCGTTGTCAACCTGTTCTTCGAGGATTCGACGCGGACCCGTATCTCTTTCGAGGCCGCGGCCAAGCGCCTGTCAGCCGACGTGATTAACTTCGCAGCCAAGGGCTCGTCTGTGTCCAAGGGCGAATCACTCAAGGACACGGCACAAACCCTTGAGGCAATGAGCGCCGATGCCGTGGTCATCCGGCACTGGGCGTCGGGCGCACCGGCGAGGCTCGCGGCCTCGGACTGGATCGACGCTGCTGTGGTCAACGCCGGTGACGGCACCCATGAGCACCCGACACAGGCGCTGCTGGACGCATTCACGCTCCGCCGGCACTGGTCGCAGATTGCGGGCAGGGCCTCCCTCGGTGAGGACCTGCGGGGCCTTCGCATCGCTATCGTCGGGGACGTCCTTCACTCCCGCGTGGCCCGATCCAACCTGTGGCTGCTGACCACCCTCGGTGCTGAAGTGACGCTCGTCGCCCCGCCGACCCTTTTGCCCGTCGGGATTGCGGACTGGCCCTGCAGGGTCAGCTTCGACCTTGATGAGGTGCTCGCCACAGGCCCGCACGCCATCATGATGCTCCGGGTCCAGGGCGAACGGATGAATGCAGCCTTTTTCCCCTCCGCCCGCGAGTATGCCCGCACCTGGGGTTTCGACGACGATCGCCTGGCTGCGCTGGAAGTATCCGCAGGCAAGGACACCATCATCATGCACCCCGGCCCCATGAACCGGGGCCTCGAAATCTCGTCGGCCGCAGCCGACTCCCCCCGTTCGACGGTCCTGGCCCAGGTACGCAACGGCGTATCGGTCCGCATGGCCGTGCTGTACCTGCTGCTTTCAGGCGATGACTCAACGCAGCCGACCCCCGCCCAGGAGGCAACAGTATGACGACCACCTACCTGATCAAGGGCGCCACCACGGCCGCTGGTGAAACCGGCGTCGACGTGCTCGTCGCGGACGGGCGTATCGCTGAGCGGGGACGATCCCTTTCATCGGCCGGTGCCGTCGTGGTCGACGCTGACGGGCTGGTCCTCCTGCCCGGCATGGTGGACATCCACACGCACCTCCGCGAGCCGGGGCGTGAGGATGCCGAAACAGTGGAGACCGGCACACGCGCGGCGGCGATGGGCGGTTACACGTCTGTGCACGCCATGGCCAACAGCATGCCGGTGGCTGATACCGCGGGCGTGGTGGAACAGGTCTACGCACTCGGCCGGCGGGCCGGCTGGGTCGATGTCCGTCCGGTGGGCGCCGTCACCGTTGGCCTCGCGGGGGAGCGGCTCGCCGAACTCGGCGCGATGGCGCAGTCCAGGGCGGGTGTGCGGGTCTTCTCCGACGACGGCATCTGCGTGTCCGATCCGGTACTCATGCGCCGCGCGCTCGAGTACGTGAAAGCGTTCGACGGCGTGGTCGCCCAGCACGCGCAGGAGCCCCGCCTCACCGAGGGCGCCCAGATGAACGAGGGCGCAGTGTCTGCTGTCCTGGGCCTGGCGGGATGGCCGGCCGTGGCTGAGGAGAGCATTATCGCCAGGGACGTCCTGCTGGCTCAGCATGTGGGCTCGCGCCTCCATGTGTGCCATGTGTCAACGGCCGGTTCGGTTGAGATCATCCGCTGGGCGAAGCAGCGCGGGGTCAACGTGACAGCTGAGGTCACGCCCCACCATCTGCTGCTCACCGACGAACTGGTCCGTTCCTGGAATCCGGTCTACAAGGTGAACCCGCCGCTACGGACGAACGAGGACGTCACTGCGCTCCGTGAGGCCCTGGCCGACGGGACGATCGACGTGGTCGGAACCGACCACGCGCCGCACCCGTCCGAGCACAAGGAATGCGAATGGGCGCAGGCCGCGATGGGGATGACCGGCCTTGAGACCGCACTCTCGGTAGTCCAGCACGCCATGATCGAGACCGGGCTGATGGACTGGGCGCGCTTCGCGGAGGCGACGTCCATCCTTCCCGCTCAGATCGGACGGGTTCAGACCCAGGGCAGGCCGCTGGCAGCCGGTGAGATGGCAAATCTCACACTGGTGGATCCTGCAGCCAGGTGGACGGTCGATCCCCATAAAATGGCTACCAAGGGCCGCAACAGTCCCTTCGCCGGCCTCGAACTGCCGGGCGCCGTCGTCGCAACCTTCTTCGCCGGGCATCCCACGGTGCTGGAAGGGCGGCTCAACACACCGCATCCCGATGCACAAGGGGACTGAAGCGTGGACGTAGCAATAACAGCCGTCGCCATATCCTTGGCCGCCATCGTGCTGCTGGCGGGGCTGATGGCAGTGGGCTGGAGAAACCGCCTCAAGCGCCAGCAGACGCTCAGTGCGCCCGCGGATGCCCCGGAGGACCGGGGAGCACCGGTTTACGCGGCCGAAGGCCAGTACGTCGTCACCACCACAGGCGGGGACTGGCTGGACCGGGTCACAGCGCACGGACTGGGAAACAAGGCCACCGCAACTGCGGCCGTCTATTCACACGGTCTGCTGTTCGACCGCTCCGGAGACACAGAGGTGTACATCGCCAGGCAGAACCTGACCGGTGTGCGTCTGGAGCGGGGCATGGCCGGAAAATTCGTCGAGAAGGACGGACTGGTGGTCGTGTCCTGGACGATGGACTCGCACACTTTCGATACGGGTTTCCGGACCAGGTACGCGGCGGACAAACCGCAGCTCCTGGCAGCGATCAGTGAGCTGATCGAGGACACCGACCCCCTGACCAACCCCACAAGCAAGGAAGTACAGTGACAACACACGCGGGAGTAACAGGAGCCGGTGCCGCGGCGGTTTTGGTCCTCGAGGACGGGCGGACTTTCCGTGGGCAGAGCTACGGCGCTCAGGGCACCGCCCTTGGCGAGGCCGTCTTCGCCACCGGGATGACCGGGTACCAGGAAACGATCACCGACCCGTCCTACGCGCGGCAATTGGTGGTCCAGACAGCGCCGCACATCGGCAACACCGGTGTGAACCGCGACGACGCCGAGTCCCGCCAGATCTGGGTCGCCGGCTACATCGTCCGTGACCCGGCCCGGCGTCCCTCGAACTGGCGCTCTGAAAAGAGCCTCGATGACGAACTCGCCGAGCAGGGCGTTGTGGGAATTCAGGGTGTCGACACCCGCGCGATCACCCGGCACCTGCGGGAGCGCGGCGCCATGAAGGCAGGAATCTTCTCCGGCTCCGACGCCGCCCGCAGCGACGCCGACCTGCTGGCCACAGTCAACGGGCAACACAGCATGGAAGGCTCGCGGCTCGCGGAGGAAGTGAGCGTGGACTCCCGCTACGTCGTCGAACCTTCCGACCACGGCTGGGAGGGAGAGCCCCGCTTCACCGTTGCCGCGCTGGACCTCGGCATCAAGGCCATGACGCCCAAGCACTTCGCCCAGCGCGGCGTGCGGACCGTCGTGATGCCTGCCACTGCAACGTACGACGACGTCGTAGCCGTGGGTGCCGACGGCGTCTTCATGTCGAACGGGCCTGGAGATCCCTCCACGGCGGACGCCCAGGTGTCGCTGCTGCGCCAGGTCCTCGATGCGAAGACCCCGTTCTTCGGCATCTGCTTCGGGAACCAGATCCTCGGCCGTGCGCTCGGCTTCGGGACGTACAAGCTCCGCTACGGGCACCGGGGAATCAACCAGCCGGTTCTCGACCGCCGCACGGGCAAGGTGGAAATCACCAGCCAGAACCACGGTTTCGCCGTCGACGCGCCGCTGGACGGCCCGGTTATCGCTCCCGAGGAGCGCTTCGGACGTGTCGAGGTGAGCCACGTCTGCCTCAACGACGACGTCGTTGAGGGACTCGCGTGCCTGGACCTGCCGGCCTTCTCGGTTCAGTACCACCCGGAGGCGGCCGCCGGTCCGCACGACTCCGCGTACCTGTTCGACAGGTTCATCGACTTCATGGCTGAGGCTGCCCGCTCGGGCTCCGACGAGCTTGATGCTTCCGAGGTCTCCAAAGCACCCACCCCCGCGCAGGAAGAAAACTAGATGCCCCGCAGAACCGACCTCACCTCCGTCCTGGTCATCGGATCGGGACCCATCGTCATCGGCCAGGCGGCCGAGTTCGACTACTCAGGCACCCAGGCTCTGCGCGTGCTGAAAGAGGAGGGAATCAGGGTCATCCTGGTCAACTCCAATCCGGCCACCATCATGACGGACCCTGAGTTCGCTGACGCAACCTACGTCGAGCCGATCACCCCGGAGGTGGTCGAGAAGATCATCGCCAAGGAGCGGCCGGACGCGATCCTTCCCACCCTGGGCGGCCAGACGGCTCTCAACACCGCAATCGCGCTCGACAAGAACGGCGTACTCGAGAAGTACGGCGTTGAACTCATCGGCGCGAACATCGCGGCGATTGAACTTGGCGAGGACCGCGAGAAGTTCAAGGGCGTCGTCGAGCGCTGCGGGGCGGAGTCTGCCCGCTCGGCCATCATCCACTCGCTGGACGAAGCCTTCGCCGCTGCGGGAGACCTCGGTTACCCCATGGTGGTCCGGCCCTCCTTCACCATGGGCGGGCTGGGCTCCGGTCTGGCCTACAACGAGGACGACCTGCGACGAATCGTCGGCCAGGGCCTTCAGTACAGCCCCACCAGCGAAGTCCTGCTTGAGGAGAGCATTCTCGGGTGGAAGGAATACGAGCTGGAGATGATGCGCGACAAGAAGGACAACGTCGTCGTCGTCTGTTCCATCGAGAACTTCGACCCGGTCGGTGTCCACACCGGAGACTCCATCACGGTGGCTCCCGCGCTGACGCTGACCGACCGCGAGTACCAGCGGCTGCGTGACATCTCGATTGCGGTCATCCGCGAGGTGGGCGTCGATACCGGCGGCTGCAACATCCAGTTCGCGGTGGAACCGGATACCGGGCGGGTAGTGGTCATCGAGATGAACCCCCGGGTATCCCGCTCCTCGGCACTGGCGTCGAAGGCGACCGGTTTTGCGATCGCGAAGATCGCCACGAAGCTTTCCCTGGGCTACACCCTGGACGAGATTCCGAACGACATCACCCGCCAGACCCCGGCATCCTTCGAGCCGACCCTGGACTACGTCGTCGTCAAGGTGCCGAGGTTCGCGTTCGAGAAGTTCCCCGCAGCGGATGACACCCTGACCACCACCATGAAGTCCGTCGGCGAAGCGATGGCCATGGGCCGGAACTTCACCGAGGCGCTGCAGAAGGCGCTGCGGTCCCTTGAACAGAAGGGCTCCCAGCTCCGCTTCGACCGCGTCAGCGAGTTCGATGTGCCTGAACTCGTCGAAGCCGCAAAGCGCCCGACCACGGAACGCCTGTCCCAGGTCCAGCGCGCGCTGCTGGGCGGTGCGAGCGTCGACGAGCTCTACAAGGCCACCGGAATCGACCCCTGGTTCCTGGATCAGCTGGTCCTGCTCAATGAGGTTGCGGAAACCGTCCGCTCGACGGGACTGAAGCCCGAGACCCTGCGGCTGGCCAAGCGCCACGGCTTCTCGGATGAGCAGATCGGCCTGCTCACGCACACCCCTGAGGCAGTGATTCGAGGGGTGCGTCATGCACTCGATATCAGGCCGGTCTTCAAGACGGTGGACACCTGTGCGGCGGAATTCGCTGCTTACACGCCGTACCACTACTCCTCCTACGACGAGGAGGACGAAGTGGGCCTGCACGCAAAGCCGTCCATCATCATCCTCGGCTCCGGCCCCAACCGCATCGGGCAGGGCATCGAGTTCGATTACTCCTGCGTGCACGCCACCATGGCGCTGCGCAAGGCGGGTTACGAGACGGTCATGGTCAACTGCAACCCCGAGACGGTGTCCACGGACTACGACGTCTCCACCCGGCTGTACTTCGAGCCGCTCACCCTGGAGGATGTGCTCGAGGTCATCGCTGCCGAGGAGCGCACCGGCGGCGTCATGGGCGTCTTCGTCCAGCTCGGCGGGCAGACCCCTCTGAAGCTGGCACAGGAGCTCGCTGACGCAGGGATCCCGATCCTCGGCACCTCGCCGGAGGCTATCGATCTCGCGGAACACCGCGGAGAGTTTGCACGGGTACTGGCCGAAGCCGGACTCATCGCCCCGAAGAACGGCACAGCGGTTTCCTTCGAGGACGCACGCGCAATCGCGGACGAGATCGGTTACCCGGTCCTGGTCCGCCCCTCGTATGTTCTGGGCGGGCGCGGCATGGAGATCGTGTACGACGAGGCGCACCTGTCGCGCTACATCCTCAACGCCACCGAGATCACACCGGACCACCCGGTTCTGATCGACAGATTCCTTGAAGACGCAGTTGAGATCGACGTTGATGCGCTCTATGACGGTAAGGATCTGTATCTGGGCGGCATCATGGAGCACATCGAGGAAGCCGGTATCCACTCCGGCGACTCCGCCTGCGTCCTGCCGCCGATCACCCTGGGTACCGATGTCCTGGAGCGGGTACGCGTGGCAACCCACGCGATCGCCGAGGGCGTCGGTGTCCGCGGCCTGATCAACATCCAGTTCGCGCTGGCTTCCGATGTGCTCTATGTGCTCGAGGCGAATCCGCGTGCTTCACGCACCGTACCGTTCGTCTCCAAGGCGACAGGTGTGCAGATGGCCAAGGCGGCAGCCCTCATCGGAACCGGCGTCACTATCCACCAGCTCCGCAGTGCGTACAAGATGCTGCCCGAAACCGGTGACGGTTCACGCCTGCCGCTGTCCGCCCCGGTGTCCGTGAAGGAAGCTGTGCTGCCGTTCAGCCGATTCCGCACACCCGAGGGGACAGTGGTCGATTCGCTGCTCGGCCCCGAGATGCGGTCCACGGGTGAAGTCATGGGCATCGACAAGCACTTCGACACGGCATTCGCGAAGAGCCAGGCTGCTGCCAACAACGCGCTGCCGACCCAGGGCAAGGTCTTTGTCTCCGTCGCCAACCGCGACAAGCGCTCGATCATCATGGGCGTCAAGCGGCTCTCGGACCTCGGTTTCGAGATCGTCTCAACGGGCGGCACCGCCGACGTCCTGCGCCGCAACGGCATCCAGGCAACGCCCGTCCGCAAGGTTGCCGAAGGCAGCAGCGCCGAAGGCGAGGGCACGATCGCGGACCTGGTGGTGGCAGGGGAGATCGATATGGTCTTCAACACACCTTCGGGCGGGGAAGCGCGCAGCGACGGGTACCAGCTGCGCGCCGCAGCGACCTCGATCGGCATCCCGTGCATCACCACCGTTGCGGAGTTCAATGCCGCGGTGCAGGCAATCGAGGCGCTTCGTACCTACCAGTGGTCCGTGACCAGTTTGCAGGACCACGCCCGCGCCGTCCGCGGCGAAACTGTGCCGGACCCGGTCGGAGCCTGACGGTGACGGCGACCTTCGGGCAGCGACTGGCGGCCGCCGTCGAACGTCTCGGGAATCTCTGTGTGGGCGTCGACCCGCACCCAGCGCTGCTGAGTGCGTGGGGGCTTCCCGATACGCCGGACGGCGTCGAGCGCTTTTCCGCGACGGTCCTTGAGGCCGTCGCGGGACAGGTGGCGGTCATCAAGCCGCAGGTCGCCCTTTTCGAGCGCCTCGGTTCGCAGGGTATGGCCGCGTTGGAGCGGTTGTTGTCCCGCAGCGCGGAGGCCGGCGTGCTGACGATCGCCGACGCCAAGCGGGGCGACATCGGTTCCACGATGGCAGGCTACGCTGATGCCTGGTTGCGCGATGGATCCGCCCTCGCGGCGGACGCGCTCACGCTGAGTCCGTACCTGGGCTTCGAGTCGTTGCGTCCTGCGTTGGACGCGGCCCGGGAAACCAACCGCGGCGTGTTCGTCCTTGCTCTGACCTCAAATCCGGAGGGCGCATCGGTACAGCACGTGGGAGGGGAGGACTCGGTCGCCCGACGGATCGTCGAGGCAGCCGCAGCAGAGAACCGCGACGGCGCACCCGGCTCAGTAGGACTGGTGATCGGTGCCACTGCCGGGGAGGCCGTGCGTCGCCTTGGACTGGACCTCTCCACGCTCAACGGTCCGATTCTTGCGCCCGGAGTGGGAGCACAGGGGGCTGGGCAGCGTGAGCTTCGTGACACTTTCCGGGGTGCAACGGGCCTTGTCCTCCCGAACTCGAGCAGGGAAATCCTGAGCGCGGGTCCCACAGTGGAGGGTCTTCGCAAGGCGGCAGCCGCCACCCAACGAGCGGTGGACCTGTCCCGCGGCACCGGTTCCGGGACGGATTGATTTTCGGTCAGCCGAGCAGATAGGTTCAGTGCAAGCCCAATCTCCAGACCCGTGACTGCCGGTGTTCGACCGACGGTTCAACTGCCTAGGGAGCCCGAGTGAGCCTCAAGCCTCTCACCGATAGCGAACGAACACTGGCGCGGGAAAAAGCGACGGCGGCGCGGGCTGTCCGGGCGGAGCTGAAGTCCCGGCTGAAGTCCGGTGAGATTACGGTGGCCGAGGTGATCAATGGTTCAGGCCAGGAGGAAGCGATCGGCCGCCTCCGGGTGCTGGACCTGTTGAAAGCCTTGCCCGGGGTGGGGGAGAAAAGGGCTGCAGGCATCATGGACGCCGTGGGAATCGCAGCCACCCGCAGGGTGCGGGGCCTCGGCATCCACCAGCGCAAGGCTCTCGTTGAGCACTTGACGCACCATCCGGTGAACAATCGCCACTAGAGAAGGAAGTATTCGTGAATCAGCCGCGGCTGACCGTACTCGCGGGCCCCACGGCTGTGGGCAAAGGCACCGTTTCCACTTACATCCGTGACAACTACCCCGAAGTGGAGTTGTCCGTTTCGGCCACGACGCGTCCTCCCCGGCCGGGTGAGACAGACGGTGTGCACTACCACTTCGTCTCACCCGAGGAGTTCGACGACCTTGTGGCGACCGGGCAGATGCTGGAGTGGGCAGTCGTCCACGGGCGGAACCGCTACGGCACGCTCCGGCGCACGGTGAAAGCCGCCATGGACGCCGGTAAGACCGTATTGCTGGAGATCGATCTGCAGGGCGCGCGTCAGGTGAAGGAGAGTATGCCGGATGCCAACTTCGTCTTCCTGGCGCCTCCCAGCTGGGAGGAAATGGTGCGACGATTGATCGGTCGGGGCACCGAAACACCCGAGGAACAGCAGCAGCGCCTTGCAACCGCTAAACTGGAACTTGCTGCCGAACCGGAATTCGACCACACCGTGGTCAATGACGACGTTCAGCGCGCAGCAGATGAGCTTGTTTCATTGATGGGCCTGACCGCGCACTCGCACTGAAAAGCACGCGCACCAGCTCTACGGCCCAGCGACTATTGGAGATTTTGTGTCTACTCACCCCGAAGGCATCATCAACCCGCCGATCGACTCCCTGCTGGAAGCGTCGGACTCGAAGTACGCCCTCGTGATCTACGGTGCCAAGCGCGCACGCCAGATCAACGCTTACTACTCGCAGCTCCATGAGGGCCTTTTCGAGTATGTTGGTCCGCTGGTGGAAACCAAGCTGAACGAGAAGCCGCTGTCCATCGCACTGCGCGAGATCAACGAGGGCATGCTCGTCGCTGCTCCCGCCGAAGCGTCGGAGTAAGCGCGCCGCCGGTCAGTCAAAGGTACCGACGTGCGTATCATCCTGGGAGTTGGAGGAGGGATCGCCGCCTACAAGGTGGCGTCCCTCCTGCGTTTGTTCACTGAGGCCGGCCACAACGTAACGGTCATACCCACCGAAGCGGCCCAGCGGTTCGTGGGCACTGCCACCTGGGAGGCGCTCTCGGGAAACCCCGTCAGCAACAGTGTGTTCGAGGCCGTCGACCAGGTCCGCCATGTGCGTCTTGGCCAGGAGGCGGACCTGGTGGTCATCGCGCCGGCCACCGCGGATCTGCTGGCCAGGGCAGCCGCCGGAATGGCGGATGACCTGCTCACAGGCTCCCTTCTGGTGACGCGCGCCCCGGTGGTTTTCGCGCCTGCCATGCATACCGAGATGTGGCAGCACCCGGCCACTGCGGCGAATGTCGAGACCCTGAGGCGACGCGGCGCCGTCGTGCTTGAACCGGCCGTTGGGCGTCTCACGGGGACTGATACCGGGCCGGGAAGACTGCCCGATCCCGAAATCATCTATGCCGCAGCGCTCAAGGTCTTCTCCGGGCAGGCCGCGCCTGGCGCCCGCCCACTGGCAGGACGCACGCTCACCATCACGGCGGGCGGCACACGCGAGCCGCTGGACCCGGTCCGGTTCCTCGGGAACAGGTCATCGGGAAAGCAGGGCGTGGCGCTGGCCGCAGCCGCCTTGGAAGCGGGCGCGACGGTCCATTTCATCGCGGCCCATATGGATGTACCGCCACCGGCGGGAGTCGAGCTGACACTCGTCGAGACCGCTGAAGAACTGCGGGAAGCGACCCTGAAGCTCGCCCAGCACTCGGACGCCCTCATCATGGCGGCTGCCGTTGCCGATTTCCGGCCTGAGTCGGTCTCCGAGACCAAGGTCAAGAAGCGCGACGACGGCGAGAACCCGGTCATCACGCTTACCCGCAACCCGGACATCCTGGTGGAAACCGTGCAGCAGCGGCGCACCCTCGGCTCGCCGGCAGTGATTGTAGGGTTCGCGGCGGAAACCGGAGATGAGGACGCCACCCCGCTCGCGCACGGGCTGCGAAAGCTTCAACGCAAGGGCTGTGACCTGCTCGTCTTGAACCGTGTCGGCCGCTCGCTGGTCTTCGGTCAGGACTCGACCGAGATAACCCTTCTGGATGCCGGCGGTGCCGAGCCGGAAACGGTCAAGGG
The DNA here is from genome assembly GCF_031179385.1 of Arthrobacter sp. Lineage (GTDB taxonomy): Bacteria > Actinomycetota > Actinomycetes > Actinomycetales > Micrococcaceae > Arthrobacter_D. The sequence goes on from NZ_JAPSHV010000002.1 coordinate 61,983, forward strand.
AACGAAAGTCAGCGTGGCCCAGGTCGTCGTGCAACGAGTCGCCGAAGCCCTGAGCGCAGCGGGAAAGCCCGCCTGAAACCTCCTTCGGCGTGACCATCGGGGGAGTGCTTCCGCCGTAGCACCCGGTCACACAACCCGCCAGTTACATCGCCTGACCAAGTAGAGTGATCACGTGAATTCACCCCATACGCCTAGCCCTTCCTTGCGATTGTTCACCTCGGAATCGGTGACGGAGGGCCATCCGGACAAGATCTGCGACCAGATCAGTGACGGCATCCTCGATGCGTTGCTGGAAGCGGATCCACGCTCCCGCGTGGCGGTGGAGACCCTCGTCACTACAGGACTGGTCCATGTGGCCGGCGAAGTGACCACGGAAGCCTATGTGGAGATCCCCGAGATCGTCCGCAAGACCATCCTCGGCATTGGTTATGACTCCTCGGCGAATGGTTTCGACGGTGCGCGCTGCGGCGTATCAGTATCCATCGGCCAGCAGTCGCCCGAGATCGCTTCAGGCGTTTTCACCTCCCTTGAGAGCCGCGAGGGCACCAGCACTGATCCGTACGATGCCCAGGGCGCCGGTGACCAGGGCATCATGTTCGGCTATGCCAGCGATGAGACGCCGGTTCTGATGCCTACGCCGATCTGGCTGGCGCACCGGTTGTCAGAGCAGCTCACGGACGTCCGGAAGGACGGCACGCTGCCCTATCTGCGGCCCGACGGCAAGACGCAGGTCACCGTGGGCTACGACGGCGACAAGCCCGTCAGCGTCGACTCGGTCGTGATCTCGTCGCAGCACGCACAGGAGGTCGACCTCGAGACGCTGCGCGCCGACCTGGTGGAACACGTCATCACGCCGGTTCTGGCCACCTCGCACCTGGACGTCTCGAACGTCCGTCACATCCTGAACCCTGGCGGCGAATTCGTGATCGGCGGACCCGTGGGTGACGCCGGTCTGACCGGACGGAAGATCATCGTCGACACGTACGGGGGAATGGCTCGCCACGGCGGCGGTGCCTTCAGCGGCAAGGATCCCTCGAAGGTGGACCGGTCAGCCGCATACGCGATGCGCTGGGTGGCCAAGAACGTTGTGGCTTCGGGACTTGCCCGCCGCGCGGAGATCCAGATCGCCTACGCCATCGGAATGGCGCACCCCGTTGGGATTTACGTCGAGACCTTCGGCACGGAACAGGTCGATCCCGCTGCCATCGGATCGGCGATCAATGAGATCTTCGATCTCCGCCCCCTGGCCATCATCAACTCCCTGGACCTGCTGCGCCCGATCTATCAGAAGACCGCCGCACACGGGCACTTCGGACGCGAGGGCGAGGGTTTCAACTGGGAACTCACCGACCGCACTGACGAACTCAAGAGCTACTTCAACGCCTAGGAACCGTCCCGAGCCGATGAGTTCCGAAGAGGGGCAGCAGCTTTCACTGCTGCAGGGCTTTTCCGCACCGGCGGCTCCCCGCGGGAAGTCGCCGGTTGCTTCGAAGCTCCCGGTCGCCCGCGTCATCATCGACTCGCCGCTGCCGCACCTGGACCGGCCGTTCGATTACCTTGTGCCCGCTGAGTACGACGACGACGCCGTCCCCGGTGCCCGCGTCAAGGTGCGGTTCGCCGGGCGGGAACATGCGGCATTCCTAGTGGAACGGCTCGCGGAATCTGACAGTCCCGCCCGCCTGCTGCCGTTGGGCAAGGTGGTGTCCGGGCAGCCGGTCGCCAGCCCGGAGGTCGTGGCGCTGGCAGCGGCCGTCGCAGCCCGTTACGCCGGTTCCACCAGTGATGTCCTCCGCTCAGCGGTGCCTCCGCGCGTGGCGCGCGTGGAGAAGGACTTCCCTTCGGATCCGGCCAGGGGCGCCGCTCAGCGTGGTCCAGACGAACCAGACAGGTCTCCGCTGCTGGTCCGGTACTTGAACGGCGCCTCCTATCTGTCGCGCCTCGCGGCGGGTGAGAGTCCACGAGCCGTGCTCACCACTGTTGCCGGGTATGGACCACACGGTTGGCCTGCTGAATTGGCCGACGCCGTCCACGCCGTCTGGGCGGCAGGACGCGGTGCCGTCGTCGTCGTGCCGGACCAGCGCGATCTCGCGAGGGTTGAAAGGGCGCTGGGGGAGCGCATCGGCACGGAGTCCTTCGTCCGGCTGACTGCCGAGGACGGCCCGACGCCTCGTTACCGCAACTTCCTGAGGCTCTTGCATGGGCAGGTCCGGGTGGCCGTGGGGACGAGGTCCGCGGCATTTGCTCCAGTGAAGGATCTGGGGCTGGTGATCCTCTGGGACGACAATGACGAGTCCCACAGCGAACCGCGTGCACCGTACCACCATGCCCGCGACGTGCTCCTGCTGCGCAGCGAACTTCAGGATTGCGCGCTGCTCTTCGCAGCACCGTCGCGGAGTGTCGAGTCGCAGCGGCTGGTGGACAGCGGGTGGGCGCAATCCATGCAGGCGGACCGGGCTGTTGTCCGGCAGCTGGCTCCGAGGGTGCTTCATTCAGCGGATACCTATCATGCCGAGCGGGAACCTCTCACCCACCAGGTGCGCATACCCCCGGTCGCCTGGCGGGCAGCCAGGGATGGACTGCAGCGTGGGCCGGTCCTGATCCAGGTGGCACGGACGGGCTTCTCACCGGCGCTGGCCTGCGAGGATTGCCGGGAGCCGGCACGATGCCGCCAGTGTGCCGGGCCTCTGGCCCAGTCGGGCCGCGGATCGGCGGTCACCTGCCGCTGGTGCGGAAGGCCGGAGCATTCCTGGCGCTGTCCGCACTGTTCGGGCGGCAGGTTGCGCTCGACAGTGAGTGGGGCGGCCCGTACCGCTGAGGAGCTGGGGCGTGCCTTCCCGGGGGCAGTTGTAGTCTCCTCTTCGGGCGATCACATCCTCGATGAGGTCGACGACTCCCCGCGCGTGGTGGTCGCGACGCCGGGTGCCGAGCCGGTGGCCGCCGCCGGCTATGCCGCCGTACTCCTGCTCGACGGAAACGCCCTGCTGGGACGGGAATCGCTGCGCGCCCTGGAAAGCACGCTGCAGCGCTGGTTCAATGCGGCGGTGCTCGCCAGGCCTGCGTCGGCCGGTGGGGTCGTGGTCGTCACCGCCGACGACGACGCCGCAGCCGGACACCTCGTGCGTTGGGACCCAGCCGGTGCGGCAACACGTGAACTGGTGCTTCGCACCGAGCTGGGGTTGCCGCCGGCGGTGCGTTATGCGGCTCTGAGCGGGTCATTGGAGGCACTGGCAGCGTTCATCGATGGACTGCACCTGCCGCCGTCGTGCAGGATCGTGGGTCCCACGGCCCTGCGTCCTCCAGCGGGGCCGCCGGCTGTCCAGAAACCGGGACAGCAGTCCGCGGCAGGCTCACACCGCACCCTGTTGTTCTTCCGCTACCGAGACGCGGCGGAGGTGGTCAGCGCGTTGCGCGCCCGCCGGGTATCACTCTCGGCCAGGCGCACCACAGAGCCCGTGCACGTCAGGGTCGACGCCGTCGACGTTCTCTAGCGCCTAGGTTTGAAGTGCTGGTTGCACGGCTCCTGGCATGGAGCTCGGCGGCTTCCTCGAGCGCGGCAATCAGAGAATCTGCTGACGTCTCCCAGGAGTAGGTATCCGCCTGGGCACGGCCGGACGCCGAAGCGTCCCTCCAATGCAGCGGGTCGTCAAGCGTGCGGACAGCGCGGCCGAACTCCTCAGGCGAGTCCGGATCGACATACAGCGCCGCGTTCCCTCCGACCTCGCGGAAGATCGGCGTATCCGCAGCTATCACTGGTGTTCCAAGCGCCATCGCTTCAATGACCGGGAGTCCGTAGCCTTCCGCTCGTGAAAGCGTCACCAGGGCCGTGCCGGAGCGCAGCAGCTGCTCGTATTCGCCGTCGGTCACGCCGTTGTGAAAGACCACGGCGGCACCTGCCGGGACCAGCGCTTCCAGTTCGCGCTGCCGCTCGGGAGTGATCCGGCTCAGGAGATGCAGGGTGTAGTCCGGCAGACCCGCCATCCCTGCCAGCAGTGTCTCGACATTCTTGTAGGGCATGAACGATCCCATGTACAGCAGTGACTTCTCCGGTTGCGCTCCCGGCGGGCGCGGCCTGGAACCCGGCTGCGGCGCGTTGCCGACGATGCGGATCGGACGCCGGGTCAACCGGTGCTGTTGCATCAGCGCCCGGGTGGTCTCCGAGATGGTGGCAACGACGTCGGCACGATTCAGGAGCAACCGCTGCGGCCAGTAGGCAAGGTGGTACAGCCGCCAGAGTATCCGGACGGGCAGTGGCAGGAACCTGGGGGGCGTCCGGTTCTGGTAGTAGATGAGGTCGTGCAGGGTGAGCACCAACGGGTAGCGACGGCCGAAGGAGCCCATGGTCTGCATGGGACAGAACACCGCGTCGGGTTCAAGCCTGTTGATGCGCGCGGCAACGAACAGCTCGGCGGGGGAGAACGGGCTGTTGATCTTCACATGCGGCACCTCGGGCAGGAGTGCCAGCTGGCGGTCGTCGTGAATCAGCATTGTCACATCAGCCCGCTGGGAGAGCGCTTCGACGAGGCTGGCGCCGTACCGGCTGATTCCGTCGTGGTGGTCCGTCCGCGTGAAGCGGGCATCGATCAGTATTCTCATCAGGTTCTGTTTCCCAGGAAGTCGATGATGTGTTCCGCAGCGGCCTCGGGTGTCTCATAGTGGATCAGGTGCCCCACCTCGGGAAGGACCACCAGCTTTGAATCGGGGATGAGCGAAGCAAGTTCCTGTTGGGTCTGCACCGTTCCCAGGTCGTCTTTCGCCGCGGCGATCAGGAGTACGGGAAGCCGGAGGCGCGCGGCGCTGTCCCGGACGGTTGTGCTGATCGATGCGGTGAATGCCTGCAGCACGACGTCCCGTGAGGCGAAGGCGCTGAAGTACGCGCGGTGTTGCCCATGGATCCACCGGCGCAAGGGACGGTCGCGCGTCTTGGCCATCAGCTCGCTCATGGCACGGACGATCATCCGATTGCTCAGCAGCGCGTGCCCGGCCGTTTCGGGCAGCGCGGCGCCCACCCGGTAATACAGAGCAGCCAGGCGGGTCGCAACGCGGCTCGAACCCTCAAGTGCCGGCGCACTGATGGGGTTGATCAGCACCAGAGCAGAGAAAGCTTCGGGAGCGTCAGCTGCTGCCTTTGCGGCGATGATTGATCCGAAGGAATGACCCAGGAGGACGGTCTCCGGCCCGAGGGCGAGGCGGTCGAGACTGTTCCGGACGAACGCGGCGTAGGCCTCGACGTCGTGCTCCCCGTCCAGCGGGTCGGAGCGCCCGAACCCGGGTAGATCCGGTGCTATGACACGGTGGGTTGGGAGCGCCTCGATGATGCGCAGCAGCCCGTGATGGTCGCCGCGAAAACCATGCACCATGAAGATCGAACGCGTGCCGGGGGTCGTCTGCACTGCGGGAAAGTCCCAGAACCGCTGCAGTTTTCCGTCGAAGTTGAGCGTCCGCACGGTCCCCGTGCGCATCAGGAGCACCACGTCAGTTGACCAGGTCCGGGTGTGAACCGACACGGGTGTCCGAGTTGAGCTGCTCGATCGCAGCCATGTCCACGGCATCGAGAGTGAAGTCGTCGATGCGGAGGTTCTCCTCGATACGCCCGCGGGAGCTTGCCTTCACAACAGCGGCTACACCGATCTGCATGTGCCAGCGCAGGATGACCTGGGCCGGCGACCGCGAATGCTTTGCCGCTATGTGCGTAATCGTGGTGTTGGTCAGCAGCGAACCACGGCCCAGCGGGCTCCAGGCCTGGGTGAGGATGCCGTGCTCAGCGTTGAACTCCCTCAGCCCCTGCTGCTGCAGGAACGGATGGAGCTCGATCTGGTTGACTGCGGGCACCACCTCGGTCTGGGAGAGAAGCTTCTCAAGGTGATGGCGCTGGAAGTTGGACACGCCGATGGCGCGCACCCTCCCGCCGGCATAGAGCTCCTCGAGCGCCCGCCACGATTCGACATAGAGGTCCTTCGCGGGGCAGGGCCAGTGGATCAGGTAGAGGTCCACGTAGTCGAGCCCGAGCCGGCGGATCGACTCGTCGAACGCCTCGCGGGTGGCACGGTAACCGTGGTTCTCGTTCCACACCTTCGACGTGACGAATACATCGCCCCGCTCAACGTACCCGGCGGAGACTGCGTCGAGAACGGCACGTCCCACGCCCTCCTCATTGCCGTACATCGCCGCCGTGTCGAGCAGCCGGTAGCCTGCCTCAAGCGCGAGGGTGCAGAGTCCGTGGGCATCATCGGCGGGAACCTTGTAGAGCCCGTAACCCAACCGGTCCATCATGACGCCGTTGGAGATCGATACCTTTCCCGGTTTATGCATACCCTGACTCTACCGAGGGTGCGCAGACGGATCCGGTCGCATCAGGTGTGAGTTGATTCAGCCCTGGCGAACCAGAGTCCGGGCAGAGCGTTCATCGAGGATGAGGTCGGTGACCAGGCCCGCCGCGAGAGCGCCCCGCAAACCGTTGATCTTGGACTCGCCGGAAACAACACAGATGCGGCGGCCCACCTGTCCGAGCATCTCCAGATCAGGGCCGGTACTGCGCTCGTTCAGCACGATGTCGCTGTGCGAGCCGTCGGCCCGGAAGAATACGGTTGCCACATCGCCCACCACATGGTGCTCGCGAAGGATCGCGAGGTCGTCCTCGTCGAGGTAGCCGCCGGCATAGACGTGGCTCGGAATGCCTGATCCGGTGGACCCCACACCGAAGATTGCCATGGTCATGCGCTCCTGCAGGTCGAGGATGCGCTTGACGCTGCGCTCTGCCCACATGGCGGTTTTGGTCTCGGCATGGTCGAAGAAGGCGGGGACGGGAAACTGCTCCACCCGAGCGCCGTAAGCCGCCCCAAACCGACGAAGGATCTCACTGGCATACGTGATGCCGGTCGTTTGAGTATTGCCGGCACCGTTCAACTGCACAATGGTGCTGTCATGCGTGGTCTTCCGCGTCAAGTGGTGGCTCACTGCACTGATGGTCGAACCCCAGGCAACTCCGATGATGGCGTTGGAATCGACGAGAGGGCCGAGCGTACGCGCAGCCTGAATCGCAACCCGGTCAAGAACATCTGAATCACTGACGAGATCGGTCACCGGGACGACGTGCGCTTCCACTCCAAAGCGGCTCCGTACTTCCCTTTCGAGGGCAGGCGCCCTGTCCAGGGGGTTGTTGATCTGAATCTGTACGAGGCCGGTATCTCGCGCCATGGACAGCAACCGGGACACCGTTGACCTCGATGTCCGAAGTTCCCGTGCAATGGCGTTCATCGTCAGGTCCTGCAGGTAGTACATCTGCGCTGCCCGCAGCGCATCCCGGCTCCGCGGAGGGGTGGGGTCGATATTTCGGGCATCTGCGCGTTCAGGTGCACTTCTGGCTGCGGTGTTCACTGGATTCTCCGGGGTCAAGTGCACGTTTGTGCATGGGCATTGACGAATATTCCCAACCCTCCAAAGAATAGGGTGCAGGTCCAAGATCCCGCCACTAGTCAAGGAGCCCCGCCACTCGTGAGGAACAGCACCGGAGTGATGACGCCGTCGGCCAATCCCAACCGTCCAGCCCGTGACAGCGTGAAAGAACTGAAGGACAATCCCCGCACTTCGGTACTGATTATCGGGGGCGGCATCAACGGCGTCGGTACGTTCCGGGACCTGTCACTCCAGGGCATTGACGTCACGCTCATCGAGCGCGGCGACTACTGCCAGGGCGCCTCGGGCGCATCCTCGCACATGATCCACGGCGGCATCCGCTACCTGGAGAATGGCGAGTTCCGGCTGGTCCGGGAGTCCGTCGTCGAACGCAATGCCCTGCTCAAACTGGCGCCGCACTACGTCAAGCCGCTGCAGACGACCATTCCGATCTTCAGCACGTTCTCCGGAATCCTGGCTGCACCGCTGCGGTTCCTGAGCCATCGGCAGGGGCCGCCACGGGAGCGCGGCGCGGTCCTCATCAAGGCGGGATTAACCCTGTACGACGCGTTCTCCCGCGCGGGTTCCGCCGTGCCGCGACACAAGTTCCTGGGGCGCAAAGCGTCACTGGCGCAGCTGCCGGAGCTTCGTCCGGATGTGAAGTACACGGCCACCTATTTCGATGCCTCCGTTCACAACCCCGAACGGCTGACACTCGACGTGCTCCGCGACGGCCTCGACGCCAACCCCAGGTCGCGCGCTATCAACTACGTCACCGCAGTGGGAAGCGACGCAAAGGGCGTTGTGCTCCGCGACGAACTGACGGGCGAGGTATTTCCGGTCCAGGCGGATATCGTCGTCAATGCAACGGGGGCGTGGGTCGACGGCACCAACAGTTCACTGGGACAGCCCAGCCGCTTCATGGGTGGAACAAAGGGCTCACATATCGTCCTCGACCATCCCGAACTGCTCGCCGCCTGCGCCGGCAGGGAAATCTTCTTCGAACACTCCGACGGGCGCATCGTCCTGATCTATCCCATGGGCGACCGGGTACTCGTCGGCACGACGGATATCGATACAGACATGGACACTCCGGCGGTCTGCACCGAGGCGGAGATTGACTACTTCTTCGAGCTGATCCACCACGTGTTCCCGACGGTCAAAGTCGGCCGCGACAGTATCGTCTACAGCTTCTCGGGAGTGCGGCCATTGCCGCGCCACGATGACACGCAACCCGGGTTTGTATCCCGCGATTACCGCATCGAACGCGGAGAGACTGCCGGCCGGCCGGCACTAAGCCTCGTCGGCGGCAAGTGGACCACCTTCCGGGCGCTCTCGGAACATCTCGCGAACGAGGTCCTCGCTCTCCTGAAGAGGCCAAGGACGGTCTCGACCTCCGCACTGCCCATCGGCGGCGGCCTCGGCTTCCCAAAGGAACCGGGCGACGTCGCCGCGTGGATTGAGTCCAACGGGGCCGGCCTGCCGGCGGAACGGGTCGCGCAGCTGCTCGACCGCTACGGAACCCGCGCCTCTGACGTCGCCGCGTTCCTCGCGGCCGGTGCCGATTCGCCCCTGCAGACCACACATGAAGTAAGCACCAGGGAACTGGAGTACATGATCCGGCACGAACAGGTTCAGCATGTCTCCGATGTCCTCATCCGGCGCACAGCGCTTGCCTTCAACGGGCTCGTGAGCGCTGAGCTGATCGACGAGTTTGCGGACATTCTTGGCGAACACCTCGGCTGGTCCGCCACGGAGCGGAAGAATCAGGTAGAAGAAACGCGCCGGGTATTGCAGGAACACCACAAGGTGAGTGTGAATAGTTTGGTTGCGTAGGTATGAGCAACCTCCAGCAGTCCACCGACAGCTGGGAACCAACGGCAGCCTTTGCCGGGGGAGTAGCGCGGTGCCGCGACCATCACGGCGCCGGGGCCACACGGCCCACCGTTGAATAAATGGAGGAGTCAAAGATGTCTCTGGAAGTATTCGTCGCCGAAACATTCGGCACATTCATGCTGTTGTTGCTTGGCACGGGAGTCGTGGCCAACGTAGCGCTCGCGGGCACCAAGGGTAATAACGGCGGGTTCCTGATGGTCAACTTCGGTTGGGGCCTCGCGGTCTTTGCCGGCGTTTACGTCGCCGCGCTTTCCGGGGCCCACCTGAACTTCGCGGTGACCGCGGGTCTGTGGGCCAACGGCAACGTTGCGGAATTCGCCCCCGGCGTCGACAAGAACTTCGTCAACGCCCTCGGCTATCTGGCCGCACAGATGCTCGGCTCGATTCTCGGAGCTGTGGGCTGCTGGCTGGCCTACAAGCAGCACTTCGATCTCGAACCGGACCCCGCGAACAAGCTGGGTGTGTTCTCAACCGGCCCGGCTATTCGGTCAAGTGCGTGGAACCTGGTGACCGAGATCATCGGTACGTTCGTTCTCGTGTTCGTCATCCTTGCGTTCGCTTCAACCCCCTCGGGACTGGGCCCGCTTGCCGTTGCACTTCTCGTCGTCGGCATCGGAGCGTCCCTCGGCGGACCCACCGGGTACGCCATCAACCCCAACCGCGACCTCGGCCCGCGTATTGCCCACGCATTCCTACCGATCAAGGGCAAGGGAAGCAGCGATTGGAGCTACGCATGGGTGCCGGTAGTCGGACCGATCATCGGAGGCGTGCTCGGAGGGCTGGCAGCCATGCTGATCACCTTCCCGTCTGCGGCCTAGAGATACGACGAACCGGAGGTCCGGACTCCGGACCACTCCGCCCATATATCAGCAACACACTCAATGAGGAGCAGCAATGCCGCAGTACGTCATCGCCATTGACCAGGGAACCACTTCAAGCCGCGCAATCATCTTCGACCACCAGGGAAACATCGTTTCCTCCGGGCAGAAAGAGCATGAGCAAATCTTTCCCAAGGCTGGCTGGGTCGAGCACAATCCGGTCGAAATCTGGGACAACACCCGTGAGGTCATCGGCAACGCACTCTCCAAGGCGAATTTGACCCGCCACGACATCGCGGCGGTGGGCATCACCAACCAGCGCGAAACTGCGGTGGTCTGGGACAAGAACACGGGCCAGCCCGTGTATAACGCGATCGTCTGGCAGGACACCCGCACACAGCCGATCGTGGACGAGCTCGCAGCGGACGGAGGGGTGGAAAGGTTCAAGCAGCAGGTTGGCCTGCCGCTGGCAACCTACTTCTCCGGAACCAAGATCAAATGGATCCTTGACAATGTCGACGGTGCCCGGGAGAAGGCAGAGGCCGGCGACCTGCTCTTCGGCAACACCGACTCCTGGGTGACCTGGAACCTCACCGGCGGCACTGACGGCGGTGTGCACATCACCGACGTCACCAACGCCTCCCGGACACTCTTCATGGATCTTGAGACGCTGAGCTGGGACCCATCGATCCTGGAAACGTTCGGTGTTCCAGCATCGATGATGCCGGAAATTCGTTCCTCCTCCGAGGTCTACGGAAAGGTGCACAGCTCCCAGTTGCTCCGTGAGGTTCCCGTGGCGGGGATCCTCGGCGACCAGCAGGCAGCCACCTTCGGCCAGGCGGCGTTCGAGAAGGGCGGCGCGAAGAACACCTACGGCACCGGCAACTTCATGATCGTCAACACCGGTGAGGAGATCGTTCACTCAAAGAACGGACTGCTCACAACGGTCTGCTACAAACTCGGCGATGCGAGGCCCGTCTATGCGCTCGAAGGTTCGATCGCCGTGACCGGGTCCCTTGTTCAGTGGCTTCGTGACAACCTCGGCATCATCAAAAGTGCTCCCGAGGTCGAACAGCTTGCCAAGACTGTCGAGGATAACGGCGGCGTCTACATCGTGCCGGCATTCTCGGGTCTCTTTGCCCCGTACTGGCGATCCGATGCCCGCGGTGCGATTGTGGGCCTGACGCGATTCGTGAACAAGGGACACATCGCGCGGGCGGCGCTCGAAGCGACAGCGTTCCAGACACGCGAAGTACTCGACGCTGCCAACGCTGACTCCGGCGTCAATATGGAAGATCTCCGGGTCGACGGCGGAATGGTCGCCAACGACGCGTTGATGCAGTTCCAGGCGGACATCCTCGGTATCCCCGTCATCCGTCCGAAAGTCACCGAAACCACCGCGCTGGGTGCTGCCTACGCGGCCGGGCTGGCCGTCGACTTCTGGAAGGACACCGACGAACTGGCCGCAAACTGGTCCGAGGACAAGCGCTGGACTCCAACCATGGACGATGCCGAACGCGACCGGCAGCTGCGCAACTGGAGGAAGGCCGTCACCAAGACGTTCGACTGGGTGGATGAGGACATCAAGTAGTCGCTAAGAAAAGCAGGAGGCGGAGCGGACGAGCTGTCTGCTCCGCCTTCTCTGTTCAGCACTGGCTGCGTACGACATGGGTGCGTCCCGGCGGGTGTCCGCGTCCTGGCGGTGTTCGCGTTCGGACGGTGAGCCCGCGTTCGGACGGCCACCGCGGGCCCTGCCCGCTCCGCGATGCCCAACCACCCCGGGGCATCGCGGTGGCCGCCCAAACGCTGGTTCGCGCCGCCGGTACCTTCTGCGGATGGTGGGCACCCTTCCAGTTCCATCGAGCCTTCGTGCCCGTGTCCGCGAGGCAGGCCAATAACGCCAGTGGGCGCCTGAGATCTTCAGACGCCCACTGGTTATGGGTATGGGTTGAGGGAGCGGTGCGGGTTCAGCGGAGGACTTCGCCTGAAACGTTGTCCGGGTTTCCGAACCGGTGTGCCGTGATGGTCACTGCCTGCTCGCGCAGGAACGGCAGCAACTCGATCCGTCCTGCTTCCGTCACCGGACCGCTGTAGATTGCGACGTCCGGGTCGCCGTCCGTTGCAGCGCATAGCTCGGAGTAGCCGCCGCCGACCAGTCGTACCCTGCCGAGCTTCGCCGACGGCGCGGCAGCCAGCCACGCGGCGTCGTCCTCCACGCGGTGACGCACATCATTGGCCGACAGCACAGCGGCGAGCGCCGGCGCAAGCGGTTCGGCCGTCGAGACCGACATAGGCGCACCGCTACGCAGTCCGGCCGCAACGACACGCAGAAAGTCGGCCAGTGACCCGGCTTCGTTCAGTCGTACTGTCACAGGTGCCGGCAGGTAGCGGAACTCGTTCCGCTCAACGCGCAGGCCGGAGACATCCTCATGGACTCCGAAAGTACGCACCCAGTGACGCTGGTCATCTGCGGCCGAGCGGGCGAGGAAGCCGCGCTCGGCGTCAGACACGTCGGCTGCATGCAGGAGTGCGCGTACGGGCTCACTCAGCGGGGCGTGGACGTTGCCGGGATGCAGTTCCTCGCGCTCCCAGCTTCCGAGGTGGATGAGATAGTTCGGTCCGCCGGCCTTGGCGCCGGGTCCAACGGCCGATTGCTTCCACCCGCCGAACGGCTGACGCCGCACGATGGCGCCGGTGATCCCACGGTTCACGTACAGGTTGCCTGCCTCCACCGACTCGAGCCACTGCGACACCTCGTCGGGATTTAGGGTGTGGATACCGCCGGTCAGGCCGTACGCGCTGGCGTTCTGCCACTCTATGGCCTGCTCAAGCGACTCGGCATGCATGATGCCCAGCACCGGTCCGAAGAACTCCGTCATGTGGAAGTAGCTGCCCGGCTTGACCCCGGTGCGCACCCCCGGACTCCACAGTCGTCCGGTGTCGTCCAGCTGCTTTGGCTCGACAAGCCACGATTCACCCTCGCCGAGAGTAGTCAGGGCGTCCTTGAGCTTTCCGTCAGCCGGCTCGATGATCGGCCCCACTTCCGTTGCCGGATCCTCCGGGTAACCGACCCGGAGCGAGGCGGCTGCATCGGTCAGCTGGTTGCGGAAGCGCGCCGAAGTCCCTGCCGAGCCGACCAGGATCGCCAGCGATGCTGCCGAACATTTCTGCCCCGCGTGCCCGAAAGCGGACCGAACGACGTCGGCCGCAGCCAGATCCAGGTCGGAACTGGGGGTGACGATGAGCGAGTTCTTCCCGCTTGTCTCGGCCAGCAGCGGGAGGTCGTTGCGCCACGACCGGAACAGCTTCGCGGTGTCGTAGGCACCCGTGAGGATCACCCTGTCGACGTCGGGATGCGAGATGAGGTGCTGCCCGACCGGACCTTCCTCAACATCGGCGAACTTCAGAACTTCCCGGGGAACACCGGCATCCCAGAGGGCCTGAACCATCACGGCAGCACAACGCTTTGCCTGCGGAGCCGGCTTGAGGATGACGGCGCTGCCCGCCGCCAGCGGGGCAAGGGCGGAGCCGGCCGCAATGGCAACGGGAAAGTTCCACGGCGGAGTTGCGACGGTGAGCGTGGCGGGCACGAAGCGCGCTCCCTCGATCGTGTCGAGTTCTTCTGCGAGCAGTGCGTAGTAGTTGGCGAAGTCGATCGCTTCCGAGATTTCCGGATCGGATTCAGCGATTGTCTTGCCGGTTTCACTGGCGGATACTTCCACCAGGTCACCGCGCCGGGCGGCAAGCTCGGCCGCGGCGCTTCGCAGGACCGTCGCCCGCTCTGCTCCCGAACGTGATCCCCAATCGCGCTGTGCGGCGCGTGCGGACCGGATGGCGGCGTCGACGTCGTCCTCTGTGTCCAGTCGGGAAGCCTCCACCAGTGCGATTCCGAGAGTGGAATGCGGCACCCGCTGCAGGACCTCCGATGCCCATTCCCGGATGACGGGAAGCGAGGGATCGGAATCGGACTGATTCCGGAAGTTCCCCGGAGCCGTGGCCGTGAAGCGGTCCGGCGTCTGTGAACGGTTGGGCTCGGGAACCGTGAAGTCGAGTTCTTCGAGGGAAGCGAGGAACCGGGACTTCTCGCGCTCGAAGAGCTCCTCGCTCTTGGTGAGTTCGAAGACGGCGCTCATGAAGTTTTCCTGGCTCGCGTTCTCCTCGAGCCGGCGGATCAGGTAGCTGATAGCCACGTCGAACTGGGCGGGCTTCACCACGGGGGTGTAGAGCAGCAGCGACCCGACGTCCTTCCGGACTTCGGCGGCCTGGTCCTCTGCCATGCCGAGCAGCATCTCGAACTCGATACGGTCCTCGACACCTCGGGCCACGGCGAGGGTCCTCGCCAAAGCAATGTCGAACAGGTTGTGTCCGGCGACACCCAGTCGCACGGCGGCCGCGTTCTCAGGGCGGAGTGCCCAGTCGAGGCACCGCTTGTAGTTGGTGTCGCTCGCCTGCTTGCTGGGCAGCGTGGCAGGTTCCCAGCCGTGTACGGCGGCATCGACGAGTTCCATCGCCAGGTTCGCGCCCTTGACCAGACGCACCTTGATGGCTGACCCGCCGGCAGCGCGCCGGTCCTGAGCCCAGCGGGTGAGGTCCTGCAGCGTCGCCAGGGCGTCCGGAAGGTAGGCCTGGAGCACGATGCCGGCCTCAAGGTTGCGCAGTTCGGGTGTCTCGAGAATCCGCTTGAATACCGCGACGGTGAGGTCAAGATCGTGGTATTCCTCCATGTCGAGATTGATGAACTTCGGAGCCGGCGATGAGGCAGCCAGGTGATACAGCGGAAGGAGTCGCTCGACGACCCGCTCGACCGTTCCGTCGAAGTCCCACAGGTTGAGCGTACTGACCACGGAGGAAACCTTGATGGACACGTAGTCGACGTCGTCGCGCGCCAGCAGCTCCCTGGTTCCACTGAGCCGGGCGTCCGCCTCCTTGTCCCCGAGGACGGCCTCGCCGAGGAGATTGATGTTGAGCCTGACGCCTTCTCCGCGCAAGGCGGCGATCGACTTGCCCAGCTGCGCAGGACGGGCGTCGACGATGAGGTGGCCGACCATCTCGCGCAGCACCCGCTGCGCAACGGGAACCACAACCTGCGGCAGAATCGGGGCCATGACGCCGCCTAGGCGCACTGCACCCTTCATGTACCAGGGCAGGAAGGAAGGCGCCTTCCGGGCAAGCCGGGACAGATTCCGAGCCGCTACGGCGGGATCCTCCGGGCGGATCACCCGGTCCACGAAGCCGATCGTGAAGTCGAGCCCGTTCTGGTCCTTGAGGACCTCGGCGAGGAGCTGCGCGGACTTCGATCCGCGGGTAGTGCCCGAACCGGACGCACGGGGTGGTGTGCTGCCGGATTCGTCCAGGTGGAGCCACCGCCGGACTAGGGCAACCGCATCATCGCCCAGGGTTTGGGGCAATGGCTCTGCGGTGGGGATGGTTTGTGTCATTGTTCTCGTCTACCTAACGACGACGGGCCAGGGGACCTGCGAAGCAGTCCACTTCAAGGGGTGGCTGGCCGATCAGCCGCGGGCGCATTCCGCCTCGGCATGCTGGGTGCAATAACAGATAAGTGCGCCCAGTGGAAATATGGTAACGCCTGGAAAACAGCGGCGGCACCAAACTGCGCTAAGGTTGGAGCATGTTCGCGCAACTGCTCCTTACCTAGCCGCGCACCCCTGCGCGGCCGCCCCTCCTGAGTTGAGGGGCTTTTGTATGTCCGGGGCTGATTCGGGTGCCGGCAGTGTTCATCCGGGAGCGGTGGCGTGACTGGTAAGACGGTCACCAGTGATCAACAGACAGGGCAAGTAACAGTGAGCATCAACCCCACAACCGAAGAGTCGGACGCCGGCACCTACAGTTTCGCGGACATCGAGGCGAAGTGGCTTCCGGTATGGGAGAAGCTCGACACCTTCACTCCCGTGGACGACGGCAGCAGGGAACGCCGCTACGTGCTGGACATGTTCCCTTACCCGTCCGGCGACCTTCACATGGGGCATGCGGAAGCTTTCGCGATGGGCGACGTCGTCGCCCGGTACTGGCGCCAGCTCGGTTACGACGTTCTGCATCCCATCGGCTGGGACTCCTTCGGGCTGCCCGCCGAGAACGCGGCCATCAAGCACAACGCTCACCCCAGTGAGTGGACGTACGCGAATATCGATACCCAGGCCGCGTCCTTCAAGCGTTACGCGATCAGTGCAGACTGGTCCCGCCGGCTGCACACCTCGGATCCGGAGTACTACCGCTGGACTCAGTGGCTGTTCCTGCGGTTTTTCGAGAAGGGTCTTGCCTACCGCAAGGACCACCCCGTCAACTGGTGCCCCAAGGACCAGACGGTTCTCGCGAACGAACAGGTGGTCAACGGGGCATGCGAGCGGTGCGGAAGCCCCGTCACCAAGAAAAGCCTGAACCAGTGGTACTTCCGCATCACCGAGTACGCCGACCGGCTGCTCGAAGACATGGAACCCCTGGCCGGCCACTGGCCTGAACGCGTGCTGGCAATGCAGCGGAACTGGATCGGCCGATCGGAAGGCGCACACGTCACCTTCACCATAGAGGCCGACGGCGACCTGCCTGCCGCCGATGTCACGGTCTTCACAACCAGGCCGGACACCCTGCACGGCGCAACGTTCTTCGTTGTCGCCGCAGACGCGGATCTTGCTGCTGACCTGGTCACGCCTGAGCACGCGTCCGCGCTGGCCGACTACCGCGAGAGCGTGAACGCGCTCAGCGACATCGAGCGCCAGTCGACGGAGCGCGAGAAAACCGGTGTCTTCACGGGACGTTACGCAGTGAACCCGCTCAACGGCGAGAAGCTGCCTGTGTGGGCAGCCGACTACGTCCTTGCGGACTACGGAACGGGCGCCATCATGGCCGTTCCCGCGCATGACCAGCGCGACCTCGACTTCGCCCGTGCCTTCAACCTGCCGGTTCGCATGGTGGTGGACACAGGGGAGGAAGACCCGGCGCTGACGGGCAAAGCCACAACCGGCGAAGGGACGCTGGTCAACTCGGGCGAGTTGAATGGTCTGGGCAAGGAGCAGGCGATCCAGCGCGCGATCGAACTGGTCTCCGAACAGGGCACCGGCGAGCGCACGGTCAACTACCGGCTCAGGGACTGGCTGCTGTCGCGTCAGCGATTCTGGGGTACACCCATCCCCATCATCCACTGCCCTTCCTGCGGAGAGGTCCCCGTACCCGACGAGCAACTGCCCGTCCGTTTGCCCAGTAATCTCCGGGGAGAAGACCTGGCGCCGAAGGGCACCTCGCCGCTGGCTGCCGCAACTGACTGGGTCAACGTCGAGTGCCCCCAGTGCTCCGGGCCGGCCACACGGGACACCGACACGATGGACACCTTCGTCGACTCATCCTGGTACTACCTGCGATTCGTCGATCCGGAGTCGACAGAAGCTCCGTTCGACTCGCAGAAAGTCAACGAGTGGCTTCCCGTCGGCCAGTATGTCGGCGGCGTCGAGCACGCCATCCTGCACCTGCTCTACAGCCGCTTCTTCACCAAGGTCCTGTTCGACCTTGGGCTGGTCAACTTCACTGAGCCCTTCGCGGCGTTGCTCAACCAGGGTCAGGTGCTCAACGGCGGAAAGGCCATGAGCAAGTCGCTGGGCAACGGCGTCAATCTCGGTGAACAGCTCGACCGTTACGGTGTGGATGCCATTCGTCTCACCATGGTCTTCGCCTCCCCGCCGGAGGACGACGTCGACTGGGCCGATGTATCGCCGTCGGGGTCTGCGAAGTTCCTCGCCCGTGCCTGGCGCCTTGGCGCCGACGTCGTGTCCGAGCCGGGAGTTGACCCCGCGTCTGGAGACCGTTCGCTGCGTTCGGTGACGCACCGTACGCTCGCCGATGCCGCAGACCTGTTGAAGAACAACAAGTTCAACGTGGTCATCGCCAAGGTGATGGAACTTGTCAACGCCACCCGCAAGGCAATCGACTCAGGTGCCGGAGGCGCTGACCCAGCTGTCCGCGAAGCGGCAGAGGCTACGGCCGTCATCCTGAGCCTGTTCGCACCGTACACCGCGGAGGACCTGTGGGAGCGGCTCGGTCACCCTGCTTCCGTCGCGGCAGCGGGTTGGCCCGCCGTCGATGAGTCGCTTCTCGTCCAGGACACGGTCACCGCCGTCGTGCAGGTACAGGGAAAGGTGCGCGACAGGCTGGAAGTTCCCGCTGACATCAGCGAGGACGAACTGCGTGAGCTGGCCCTCGGCACCGCCCAGGTGCAGCGCACGCTTGCGGGCAGAGATATCCGGACGGTCATCGTCCGGGCGCCCAAACTGGTGAACATCGTTCCGGCCTGAGGGCCGGGAAAGAAGGACCACCGTGGCATGGTTTGATCGCCGTGCAGAACGTATCGGCGTTGGAGGCGCCGGCGAGCCGGATACGACGACGGCGGTCGTCACGGATTCGGCCGCAGCGTTCCCTCAGTCATGGATTGCGGGCGATGGTCCGGCCGCCGGCGTGACCATTGTGCCGATGCCGGTCATCATTGATGACCGGCACTACGGCGAGGGCGCGGACAGCCTCCTGAAGCCGCTTTCGCTGGCGCTGGTCGAGGGACGGGAGGTACGCACCTCCCGCCCGGCGCCCGGCCACTTCCAAAGTGTCTATCGCCGGTTGGAGCGCGAAGGTGCGAGCGAGATCGTGTCTATTCACCTCTCCGGCAAGTTGTCGGGAACGGTAGAGGCGGCACGCTGGGCAGCGCGATCAGTCTCGGTTCCGGTACACGTAGTGGACAGCGGAACGGTAGGAATGGCGCAGGGCTGTGGGGTGGTGGCGGCCGTCCGGGCACTACAGGGCGGCGCGAGCGCCTCCCGCGCGGCCGAGCGCGCCGCAGCTACCTGTTCGCGCACCAGCCTGCTGTTCTACCTCCCCAGCCTGGACCAGTTGCGGCGCGGCGGCCGCATCGGTGCTGCCGCAGGCTTCCTGGGTTCCCTGCTCGCTGTCAAGCCACTCCTGACCGTTCGCGACGGCGCCATTGAGCCCCTTGAGCGGGTGCGGACAGCAGCCCGTGCCAAGCAGCGCCTTGACGAACTTGTCATCGAAGACCTTCGGCGGCGTCCCCGCGGCGGCATCGCGGCATTCCACTATTTCGGGAACATGGCGGAAGCCGAAGCTGCTGCGGCGCGGGTGCCTGAGGGGGCCGAAGCCGTCCTGACGCAGTTGCCGGCGGTGCTTGCCGCTCACACCGGGCTGGGCGTTCTGGCGGTCGCGATATCCGACCCACTGGTGCCGCCAGCCTGATCTTCCGCTCCACATCCGCTGGGCCAGGGGCGGCTTACGCACATAGCCATTGCTGCCCCACCCCCGCCCAGCCGGGCGTTCATACGCTGGTTGCATGGCAAGGCACCGCTGGGCGACGGGGGAGCATCTCCAGGGCTCGGACCGGTTGGAACGCGTCCTCAACCTCAAGCGTGCAGGGTCACAGCCGGCGGGGATCGAGGCGGTCAACGGTGATGACGACGGGGACCTGCACAGCGTCGAACTCAGCGACAGTGGTCCGCCTGACCCGGACGCCACCGCGGCACGCCGGCGACCGCCAAGCGGTAGACGTTGGGCAGCCACGCGACGGGCCGCGTTGCTGGCGGCAGGCTGCGCCCTCGCGGTCGGAGGCTGGCAGTTTGTGAGCGCTGACCGGACTCCCGGCGAGGTTGTCCCGATCGATCCCCCCGCCTCCTCAAGTACTGCCGCCGAGCCGGGTGTTCCCGTCGCGGAGGAAGGCACCGCTCCCGCCGTTGAGCGGGCGGATAAGCCGTCGACGCCTCATGCACAGGGCGCGCAGACCGCAACTGTCGTTGTTCATGTTGCCGGTGCAGTCCGGACGCCCGGCGTGGTGGAAATCGCAGCGGGTGCAAGGGTTTTCGAAGTACTCGAGAAGGCGGGCGGCGCGGTGCCCGAAGCTGAGCTGGCGGCTGTCAATCTGGCCGCCGTGGTGCAGGACGGGCAGCAGATCATGATTCCTCGCGTGGGGGAGGCGCCGCCGGTCGGCGCGCTTCCGGCACCGGACGCTGAAACCGCCGGCGGGCTTGTCAACCTCAATACGGCCGGCGCCACTGACCTCGAGGAACTCCCCAGGGTCGGGCCGGTCCTGGCTGAGCGCATCGTGGAATGGCGCGCCCAGCACGGGCCCTTCGCGCGTGCAGAGGACCTTGACGCGGTTCCCGGTATTGGACCGGCGATGCTTGAGTCATTGCTTCCCCTGGTGACAGTCTGATATGCCCGGTACAACTTCCGCAGGATGGGCGCATCTAGTACGGTCGGCTGCCGCGGCTGGGAAACCATCACCGCCCGTACCAGCCGCACCCCTGAAACGGAACGGCGGGCGTCGCATCGGCGTAACTGTCTGCCGCAGGCCGGTCCGCCACGAAGCCGCCAAGAGTCCCGCTCGGGACCTTCGACTCCTACCCGCCGCTGGCTGCGCATGGGCCGCTGCGGCCGTGGCCATCAGGCTCGACGCGCAGGCGGGCCTTCTGCTGGGCCTCATGCTTGCGCTCGGCGCCCTCACGTTCGTCACCATCGCCGTCTGCAGTCGAAACAACAGCCCGGTTGTACTGATGCCGCTTGTCGCCCTTGCAGCGGCCGCAATGGTGAGCATCCCCACAGCCGCGCACGTTGCACATCGCTCCTCTGCCCCGCTGGCCGCTGCCATTGCGGCTCAGACCCACATCACCGTAAACCTCCGTGCCACCTCTGATGCACAGGAAATATCCGCCGATGCCCAGGACGGCGCACCCCGCTGGATCCTTGAAGCCGACCTTCTCGAAGGCACGTCCGGGGGATTCCGGTTCACGGCAGATACGCCCGTAATAGTGCTGGGCGGCAATGAATGGAGCTCCGTCAAGCATGGGGATCAGCTGCGTACGGCAGGAAAGCCGCTGGCAACAGACCCGGGAGATCGGGCAGGGGCGCTGCTCATTGCCTCGACCAGCCCTGACCTGATCCCGGAGCAGCCCGGAGCGGAGTCGCTCATCGAAGAGCTGAGGGAGCGTTTTCTCGCGCTCTCCGCCTCCACCGGAGCACCCGACGACGGATTGATGCCGGGCATGGTGATAGGAGCCCGGGCGTCCGTGAGCCAGCAACTCGTCGATACGATGAAAGCGACCGGGCTGACTCATCTCACGGCAGTCTCCGGGGCTAACTGCAGCTACGTGCTGGCGTTCGTTTTTATCCTCTGCCGGGCATGCAGGCTGCCGCGATGGACAGCCGCGGTTGCCGGTATTACAGCCCTCGTAGGATTCGTCCTGCTGGTCAGGCCCGAGCCCAGCGTTCTCAGGGCGGCTGTCATGGGAGCCATCGGAGTGTTGGCTGTCTTGACGGGCCGTGGACGCCTGTCGATGACGCTGCTGTTCCTGTCGATAGCGGCCCTCCTCACAGTGGACCCCTGGCTCAGCGTGGAGTACGCGTTCATCCTGTCGGTCGCGGCGACCTGCGGGCTCGTGCTGGTCGGCCCTCTCCTGGCGTCGCAGCTGGGAGCGTTTCTGGCGCCCTCGGTTGCCCAGCTCGTCGCTGTTCCCCTGGCTGCCCAGCTTTTCTGCTCGCCGGTCCTGGCCCTCATCCAGCCGAGCCTGCCGACGTACTCGCTGCCGGCGAATATCGCGGCGTCACCGCTTGTGCCGTTCATCACCATCGCCGGCATGGTCTCCGTTGTCCTGGTGGCCCTGGCACCAGGGGCGGCTCTGCCGTTTGCCCTCGGCGCTGCGTGGGCGGCCGCCGGGGTGGCGCAGATCGCCAGGTTCTTCGCCGCCGCCCCGCACGCGTCCATACCATGGCCGTCCGGCACCGGGGGAGCGCTCCTGTCTGCACTGGGGAGCGCCGTCGTGCTGGCGGTCGTGGTGCGGGGACCGGACATGCTCACGTGGGTGCGCGCGACGTGCCACAGCACGCATGCGAGAATCCGTGCGCGCGGGGCACCCCCGATGAAGTCCGGCAGGAGGGGAGGAAGGCTGATCCCGCAGCTGACGCCAGTAGCCTGGGTCGCCGCCGGGTGTATCGCCGGCGTCGTGGGCATCCTGGTGTGGAATGGTGTGCGCGGCCACGGGCCGGAAGATTGGACGGTCGCTGCATGCGACGTCGGCCAGGGTGACGGACTGGCGGTGCGGACGGGGCCTGGTAGCGCCATAGTATTCGACGCCGGCCCGGAAGCGGGTCCCATGGACGCCTGCCTTGATCATCTCCGGGTGGACACTGTGGACCTGCTGGTGCTCACACACCTCCATGAGGACCACTACGGCGGAGTGGCAGGAGTATTCGCGGACCGCTCGGTGTCTCGGCTGCTCTACTCCACAACTGAGGAGACGCTGCCCGAGAGCGTGCAGCAGGTGAGCGCGCACGCCGGAACCACGGTCGCGCCCGCGACCGCCGGAACCGCAGGAACTACGGGAGATGTGGAATGGTCGGTCCTGTGGCCGGCACCCGGAAACTTTGCAGCATCCGAAAACGATGCCTCCGCCGTCGTACTGGCCACGGTGCATGGACGCTCCGGAACCAGCGACCTTCGCATCCTGTTCACCGGCGACCTTGAGGAAGACGCGGCCAATCGCCTCCTCCGGGATCAGCCCGCGCTCAGTGCCGAGGGAATTGACGTCCTAAAGGTTGCGCACCATGGCGCCAGGAACGGCGGCACGGCGATCATCGAGTCCCTGAGCCCTCGCGTTGCACTCATCTCCGCCGGGCGCCGGAACGATTACGGGCACCCCCACCAGGAAACGCTCGCGGCACTGGAGGGCTCCGGCGCATATGTCGCCAGGACAGACCTGGCCGGAACCATACTCATCAGGACCGACGGTGATTCCCTTCAGGTCCGTGGGTCACGATGAGCTTGGATGCTCATCACCCCCATGGCAGAGTTGACCCTGCCCATTCCTCGTCGATCAGGAGCCCCGTCCGTGTCCCCAAGCCCTGCAGGTTCGGCTACTTCGAGCTGGCGCGACGTCGGTCCGGCTCCCGTTGTTCTCTTGCTCGGTCCAGAGGAATACCTTGCCGCCCGCGGCTTTGAGTCGGTGCGCCGGCGCACGCGCGAGACGGAACCCGATGCCGAGACCGTCCGCCTGGATGCGGCGCAGTACGAGCCCGGATCGTTGATCATGCTGGGGAGCCCGTCGCTGTTCGGCGGCACGCAGATCATTGAAGCTCGCGGCCTGGCGCAGATGAACGATGCGTTCCTGCAGGACGCGCTCGAGTATGTCTCCAACCCGGCGCCGGACGTGGTGCTGGTCATGCACCATGCGGGTGGTACGCGCGGCAAAAAGCTGCTCGACTCGCTGAAGAGTGGGAAAGCTGTCGTCGTTGAGTGCCAGCCGCTGAAAAAGGACTCTGACAAGGTCGACTTCGCTACCGCGGAGTTCCGCAATGCGCGGCGCCGGATCGAACCTGATGCGGTGCGGGCCCTCGTCGCCGCAGTGGGATCGAGCCTGTCGGAGCTGGCAGCAGCATGCCATCAGCTTGCCTCAGATTCGGATGGCGTGATCTCCACTGAAACGGTGGAGAAATACTATGGTGGCCGGATCGAAGCCACCGGCTTCAAGGTAGCCGATGCTGCCCTTGCAGGACGCGGGGGACAGGCATTGGCGATGCTCCGGCACGCGCTCTCGAGCGGAGCAGACCCCGTGCCGCTGCTAGCCGCACTCGCGATGAAACTCCGAGCGGTGGCGAAGGTCTATGGAGTCAGGGGTAGCTCTGCACAGCTCGCTAAAGAATTGGGTATGGCACCGTGGCAGGTAGACCAGGCAAGGCGGGAAGCCCAGCGCTGGTCACCCGAGGGGCTCAATCACTGCATCCAAGTCCTGGCCGAGGCTGATGCCCAGGTCAAGGGGGAGGCACGCGATCCGATCTACGCTGTGGAGCGGGCGGTCACAGCTATCGCGCTGGGAGGAACCGCAACCGGCCGGTGACGCTGATCCTGCCCCTTCCGATCCCCGGTCGAAGTGCCCGTCGGTTAAAGGGTGATGGCCGGTCCCGTGGGACCGACCATCACCGTATGAAGCTCTGAAGGCAATTAGCCGAGGTTGTTAACCCGCTTGGCAATTCCCGACTTGCGGTTCGCTGCGTTGTTCTTGTGAAGAACACCCTTGCTCACAGCCTTATCCAGCTTGCGGCTGGCAACGGCGAGCGCGGCCACTGCGGCGTCCTTGTCGGTGGACTCCACCGCGGTGTTGACGGCGCGGATAGCGGTCTTCAGCTCGGACTTGACCGAGTTGTTGCGCTGACGAGCCTTCTCATTGGTGAGAATGCGCTTCTTCTGGGACTTGATATTTGCCACGTATAAGACTCTCTTTGTATTGCGGACTGGTCGTGAGGGATTTTCGGTGCGGCCTAAGACTGAGCGGCGTGGGGATACCGTGGCGACCGAGCCGAAGTGCCCGTCGACCTGCGCGGACACACAGCTATATAGGCTACCAGAACTCGCGCCCCCCTCGCGCCCCAGCCGTCATCGGCGGTTCGCTCATCTCTACCTGAGACTGTCACTGATTGGGTGATCCATCCAATCGGGACATGACGCGGTCGAAGAGCGGGCGGTCGAGGGTTGCACCGATGCGCCGGACATCCTCAGGACGGATCTTCAGCAGACGCTCCAGGTACACCTCACTCGGTCTGCCCTTGCTGTCCCAGGGCCCGCTTCCGATATCCACGTACCCTTCATGCCTGCTTTCGGCATTATTCCGGTCTCGTGAGGTGAGCATGAGTGCGAGCAGCGTGGCGCCGTCGTGCCCGATGACCAGCACCGGCCGGTCCTTGCCCTGCTGAGGATCGTCCTCATACGGCACCCACGTCCAGACGATTTCGCCGGGATCGGCAGTGTCACCGGGCTGCGGGTTGTAAGCGCCAATCGAAGCGGGTGCGGCTTTCTTCCGTGGGCGGTCCCGCAGTGGCTCACGCTGAGGAGCACGGTCACGCCCGGCAGGATGTCCGCTTCGGGCCGGACGGGGTGAATGCGTCGAACGGGCAGCCAGCGCCTTCAATGCGGCCCCGGCCAAACGCATCAGGGAGGGTCCAAGGGAAGCCATAGGGCCAGCGTACCCGCCAGATTGCGGGCTCGAGAGTTCCCCATGGGACAATGGAAGCTGCACATTCCCAGGGGTCCGGACCCAGCGTCCTCGTCCCTGCACGGAATTCCCCGAACAGTCCCACAAAGTAAGAGGTACCGAGTGTCTCCCATGGCCCGCACCGCTCCGGTGCCCGCTGCCACGGATCCCGCGATCATCAGGAACTTCTGCATCATCGCCCATATTGACCACGGCAAGTCCACACTGGCGGACCGCATGCTTCAGCTCACCGGCGTGGTGGAGCAGCGCGATATGAAGGCACAGTATCTGGACCGCATGGACATTGAGCGGGAGCGCGGCATCACCATCAAATCCCAGGCGGTCAGGCTGCCCTGGGAACTCGACGGCGTGAGCTATGCGCTCAACATGATTGACACTCCTGGACACGTTGACTTCACATACGAGGTGTCGCGGTCCCTTGCAGCGTGTGAGGGAGCAATCCTGCTGGTTGATGCTGCCCAGGGGATTGAGGCCCAGACACTGGCGAACCTGTACCTCGCCATGGAGAACGACCTCACAATCATTCCGGTGCTCAACAAGATCGACCTTCCGGCCGCCCAGCCGGAGAAGTATGCTGCGGAACTGGCCAACCTGATCGGCGGGGATCCGGAGGATGTGTTGCTGGTGTCCGGCAAGACAGGCGTCGGCGTAGAGGCGTTGCTGGACAAGATCGTCAGGGATCTTCCCTCTCCCGTCGGAGACGCAAGCGCGCCTGCCCGGGCCATGATCTTTGATTCTGTATATGACACCTACCGGGGCGTCGTGACGTATGTCCGGGTCGTCGATGGACAGCTCAGCCCCCGTGAACGCATTCAGATGATGTCCACCCGTGCTACTCACGAACTCCTTGAGATCGGAGTCAGCTCGCCGGAGCCCACACCGTCCAAGGGCCTGGGCGTAGGTGAGGTGGGCTATCTCATCACCGGCGTGAAGGACGTTCGCCAGTCCAAGGTCGGCGACACCGTCACCAATTTCGCGAAGCCCGCGACGGAGTCGCTGGCCGGTTACGCGGACGCAAAGCCTATGGTCTTCTCGGGTCTGTACCCCCTCGAAGGGGCGGATTATCCAGTGCTTCGTGACGCTCTGGAAAAGCTGATGCTCAATGATGCCGCCCTGGTCTATGAACCGGAGACCTCCGCTGCTCTGGGCTTCGGTTTCCGAGTGGGTTTCCTCGGCCTGCTTCACCTGGAAATTACCCGTGAGCGACTCGAACGCGAGTACAACCTCAGCCTGATCTCGACGGCACCGAACGTGGAATACGAGGTCACGCTCGAGGACAAGAACGTAGTTCACGTCACCAACCCGAGCGAATACCCCGTCGGCAAGATCGCCGAAGTCCGGGAGCCGATGGTTTCGGCGACCATCCTTGCGCCCAACGAATTCGTGGGCACCATTATGGAACTGTGCCAGAGCAGGCGTGGTGTCATGGGCGGAATGGATTACCTCTCCGAAGACCGGGTGGAAATCCGGTACCGGCTCCCGCTGGCGGAGATCGTCTTCGACTTCTTCGACATGCTGAAGTCCAGGACCCGCGGGTACGCCTCTCTGGATTGGAAGGCCGACGGCGACCAGGTGGCCGACCTGGTCAAAGTGGACATCATGCTCCAAGGCGAGCAGGTTGATGCCTTCTCCGCCATCACCCACCGGGACAAGGCATATGCCTACGGCGTCATGATGACGGGGAAACTGCGTGAACTGATCCCGCGTCAGCAGTTTGAGGTTCCCATTCAGGCGGCCATCGGCGCGCGCATCATCGCGAGGGAGAACATCCGGGCTATCCGGAAGGACGTCTTGGCCAAGTGCTACGGCGGTGACATCACCCGAAAGCGCAAACTGCTCGAAAAGCAGAAAGAGGGTAAGAAGCGCATGAAGATGGTGGGGCGCGTGGAAGTCCCCCAGGAAGCGTTCATTGCCGCGTTGTCGTCGGATGAGTCCAAGGACAAAGCGAAGAAGTGACAGCAGTATCTGGTTTCCGGAGCGCCAATGCCTAGCGCGCTGCCTCTCGGCGACCCCGCTCCATCCGACGGCGCTCTGCCGCCCACCGCGGCAGCCGGCTCCGCCGAGCGTGATTTCGGCCTGTACGTTCACATCCCCTTCTGCGCTGTTCGCTGCGGGTACTGCGATTTCAACACGTACACCGCCGCTGAACTCGGTGGGGGAGCGTCGCAGGCCAATTACGCGTTCACGGTGCAGCAGGAGCTCCAGTTTGCGGCCGGAGCGCTTGCCGCTTCAGGTGTTGCCGACCGCCCGCTGAGCACAGTCTTCTTCGGCGGAGGGACACCCACGCTCCTGCCCTCGGCGGACCTGGCACGGGTACTCCGCACCGCCGTCGACATCTGGGGCCTGGCACCGGGAGCCGAGGTGACGATCGAGGCCAATCCCGACTCCGTCACGCCTGAATCCCTCGAGGAACTGGCGCGTGCAGGTTTCACCCGCGTGTCATTCGGCATGCAATCCGCTGTGCCCCACGTTCTCGCGGTGCTGGACCGAACCCACTCGCCGGCGCGGGTCCCCCTTGCCGTCGAGTGGGCGCGTGCTGCCGGGCTCAAGGTGAGCCTGGATCTGATCTACGGCACACCGGGCGAGGACCTTCAGGACTGGCGGACGTCCCTGGAAGCGGCGCTTGCCCTCGAACCGGATCATCTGTCCGCTTATGCCCTCATCATCGAGGACGGCACCGCGCTGGCCCGCCGTATCCGGCGCAGTCAGGTGCCCATGGTCGACGACGACGACCACGCCGACAAGTACGAACTCGCCGACACCCTGCTCAAGTCGGCCGGAATGGCGTGGTACGAGGTAAGTAACTGGGCCCGCTCCGGTGAGGATCAGTGCCGCCACAACATCGCGTACTGGAAAGGCCATGACTGGTGGGGAGCAGGGCCGGGCGCGCATTCACATATCGGGGGGACCCGTTGGTGGAACGTCAAGCATCCTGCCGCTTATGCTCAGAGACTTGCGGCAGGCGAGTCGCCCGCGGCCGGACGTGAAGTTCTGGACAAGGACGCCCGCTACGTTGAGGACGTTCTGCTTCGCATCCGGCTTGCTGATGGTTACCCGACGGAGAACCTGCAATCCCCGGGACGCAGGGCTGTAGCAGGGCTGATAGCTGATGGTCTCATCGACCCTGTGGCGGCGTTCAAGGGCGCCGTAATCCTGAGTGATCGCGGGCGGCTACTAGCCGATGGCGTGGTCCGTCGCCTGTTGCCGGACTGACGTCCTAGTGGAAGATCCGGAGATTGAAGGGGTACTGGTAAGGCCTGCCGCGGTTCACATGGATGCCGGCTGCCACCGAGAAGGCCGCGAGCGTAACCCAGATGAGGGCGTTCAGGACGGCGAAAAGCCCCCCAATGCCCGGGAGCAGGGACAGCAGCAGGCATACGGCTGCGAGGATGCTCGGCGGGAAAGTGAAGTTGAAGGCTTCCTTCGATTCCTGCTCCGTGAAGGGCCCCCGGTCCCGATAGATGAGGAAGATAACCAGAGACGGCACAAACCCCAGGATCCCGAGAAAATGGGCGAGGGTCGCCCACTGGCGATCCTCGGAGGGAGTCAGCGCGGGAGCGCTTGGACTGGCACCCTGGAAGGCCGTAGTTCTGTCCTGGGAGGCGGGAGGAGTCTGTGCGACACCGCGCCGATTAGCGCTGTTGGACAACGAAAATTCCTTCGGACTGATAGGGCTTCACCGCGCATTCCGCGCAGAACTTACTGTCTAAGGGTACTGGGTGAAGCGTGCCCGTGCAGTTCTCACGACTTACAGCGATGCTGGGGCTACGCGTTCGGCCCCGGCGCGGTAAGGAAGTCGATGACCTCTTCGACCCGGGCCAGCAGAGAGGGTTCGAGGTCCGCGTAGGTGTTTACGCCGCTCAGAATGCGCTTCCAGCCGTTGGCGATATCCGCCTGGGAGGAGCACGGCCAGTTCAGCCGCGTCAGTATCCCTGTTTTCCAGTCCTCTCCGCGGGGAATGACGGGCCACGCCTCCAATCCGAGAGCACGCGGTTTCACTGCCTGCCACACATCGACGTAGGGGTGCCCCACAATCAACACATTGAGCGCTGCACCGCTCACTTTCATGGCCTGTTCGGCG
This sequence comes from Arthrobacter sp., assembly GCF_031179385.1. GTDB lineage: Bacteria > Actinomycetota > Actinomycetes > Actinomycetales > Micrococcaceae > Arthrobacter_D. Next base: position 91,211 of record NZ_JAPSHV010000002.1, read on the forward strand.
ATTCGAGCTTCCTTGGTTCCGGGCAGAAGGTGATCAACGAGGATACCGAGGCGCCTTCCGGGTGAGGGAGCGAAGTCACGGACCGCCCCTGCCAGGTCATCGACCCCGTGCAAGGGCTCGACGACGATGCCCTCAACCCGCAGATCATCGCCCCACACCTTCTCGACCAGCTCCGCATCGTGTTTGCCCTCGACCCAGATTCTGCTCGCGCGGGCTGTTCGGGCACGCTGGCCGGTGACGCGGACCGAGCCCGAGGCTGTGCGCTGGGGCGTTGCGGTGCGCTGCAGCGCGGGAACCATCTCGACGGGGGAGCCCTCGTGGTGAAAACCGAATCCCAGGGGAAAGGTCCGCCGTTTGCCGCGGCGGTCCTCGAGGATCATGACATGCATACCGCCGGACTTCTCAGTACGAAGTATCTCGCCGACGAACCCGCTTTGAACGTCCTCTAAAACGATGCCCGGACGCGCCTCAACCTTCTCAAGGACGACGCGTCGGGGCCGGGAAATGTCCTGTGCGCCCCACTGGTGATACGACATGTGATTTCGCTCGCTTCCGCAAATCCCTGCCCGCTGGAACAGGCAGTGCCAATGCTAACAATCGCAGCGATCGTATTAGACTTGGCACTTAGGCGTGTTGAGTGCTAACTCGTTGAGTGGGCAATGCGGTATATCGGAGGTGAATATGAGCGAGCCCAGGCGGCTTGAAGTCCTGCGTGCCATCGTCGAGGATTACGTCCATTCCCGTGAGCCGGTAGGGTCCAAGGCCCTGGTTGAGCGGCACCAGCTCGGCGTGTCCTCGGCCACCATCCGCAATGATATGGCGCTCCTCGAAGAGGAAGGCCTCATTACCGCCCCGCACACCAGTTCCGGCCGCATTCCCACTGACAAGGGTTACCGGCTGTTCGTCGACCGCATCGCTGAAGTGAAGCCGTTGTCCGCGCCTGAGAAGCGTGCCATCCGTGCCCTTCTGGAAAGTGCCGATGACCTGGACGACGTCCTGGACCGCACGGTAAGGCTCCTCGCACAGCTGACCAATCAGGTCGCCGTCGTTCAATACCCACATCTGGGCGCAGCGTCCGTCCGCCACATCGAGCTGGTACTGCTCGCGCCTGGTCGCGTGCTGGTGGTGCTCATTTCCACCAACGGGGCGGTGCAGCAGCGGGTCGTGCCCGTCCCTGCCGACGCAAATGAGAATGAATTGGCCGATCTGCGTCAGCGCTTCCTGACCAAAGTGTCGGGAGTGCGCCTACCGTCGCTTCCCTCGGAACTGGCGTCCTGTGTGGCAGAGCTGCCGCCCGCACTCCAGTCGCTGGGCCAGGCACTGGCGCACGGCCTGGAACATCTCTCCGCCGCGAACCGGGAAGATCGGATCGTCATGGCCGGAACGGCCAACCTTGCCCGCTCAACACTGGACTTCCCGTTGACCATCGGCCCTGTGCTGGAGGCCCTCGAGGAACAGGTGGTCATGCTTCGGCTGCTCTCCGAAATGGAGCAGGATGCCCTCGGCGTTTCCGTCCGCATTGGTCGTGAAAACCCGTACGGTGGCCTTGCAGAGGCCTCGGTGATCGCCACGGGATACGGGCCGGACGCCCTTGCCAAGGTGGGAGTCCTCGGACCCACCAGAATGGACTACCCCACCACCATGGCCGCCGTCAGGGCGGTGGCCCGTTACCTTTCCCGCATCCTCGATGAGTCATGAACGGATGACGGACCCCTTGAACCAGAGCCGCTCGCGCGGTGAGATTACAGGAAGTGATGTGCAGGAGTGAGTAATCACTACGAGGTCCTAGGTGTTGCACGCGACGCCAGTGGCGAAGAGATCAAGAAGGCTTACCGGAAGCTGGCCCGCAAACTTCATCCGGACGTCAACTCCGGGCCGGAAGCAGCTGAGGAATTCAAGCTGGTGACCCGCGCCTATGAAGTTCTCTCTGATCCGCAGAAGCGGCGCGTCTATGACACCACCGGAAACGAGAACGGAACGGATAACGGCTTCGGCGGCGGTTATGCCGGCCCCGGATTCGCATTCCAGGACATCTTCGAGACCTTCTTCGGAGGCGGCGGCCCCAGCGGTCCGCCGTCGCGGACCCAGCGCGGACAGGACGCACTCATAGCCGTCCGCATTGATCTCAAGGACGCCGTCTTCGGCACCAACAAGAAGATCGAGGTGGACTCCGCTGCGGTGTGCCCCACCTGCGACGGATCGTGCACCCAGCCGGGCACATCTCCGAAGACTTGCGATATCTGTGGTGGCTCCGGGCAGGTGCAGCGCGCGGTCCGGTCGATCCTGGGCCAGGTCATGACGACGGCGACCTGCGGCACTTGCCAGGGCTACGGCACCGTCATTCCCCATCCGTGCAACGAATGCAATGGCGACGGGCGCATCCGTTCCCGCCGCAGTCTTACCATCAAGGTTCCCGCAGGTGTAGCCACCGGTACGCGGATCCAGCTTGCCGGACAGGGTGAAGCGGGCACTGCAGGAGGACCGCAGGGTGATCTGTACGTCGAGATCCGGGTCAACAGCGATCCCACCTTCCTCCGCGAAGGAGATGACCTGCACGCGACCCTGAGCGTGCCAATGACAGCGGCGGCGCTTGGCACCACCGTGACGATGACCAGCTTCGACGGGGACCAGGAACTGACCATCAAACCGGGAACCCAATCCGGAGAAGTGATCACGCTCAAGGGCCTCGGCGTCACACATCTGCGGGGATACGGCAGGGGAGACCTTCTCGTGCACCTGAGCGTCGAAACTCCACGGAACCTTGATGCAGCCCAGGAAGAGCTGCTTCGACGCCTCGCGGAAATGCGTGGTGAGCAGTTCACCGAGGGGCAGCTGGCAAGCAGCGGATCAGGAGTCTTCGCCCGGCTGCGCGAGCGCCTCGGCAACCTCTGACCGGTAGAGAACCATGACCAACCAGGCATACTTCGGCGATCCTGCGGAGGTTCAGGCCGCCGTTGCCGGCGGCAGCATCACACTGCGAGGAACGGAAGCGCACCATGCAGCCACCGTGAAACGCGTGGTGGCCGGTGAGACGGTGGACCTCTTGGACGGCGAGGGAAACCGCCTGGGCTGTACCGTCGTCGATGTGTCCGGCGCGGCCGTCGTCATGACAGTGGATACGGTTTCCTTCGAACCGCTGCCGGCGACCCGCATCGTCCTGGTGCAGGCTCTTGCCAAGGGTGATCGGGCCGAGATGGCAGTCGAGGCCGCAACCGAGCTTGGCGTCGACGCGGTCGTTCCGTGGCAAGCGGACCGAAGCATCGTGAGGTGGCGCGCAGACAAAGCAGTGAAAGGGCAGGCGAAGTGGGAATCCGTCGTCCGTGCAGCGTCGAAGCAAAGCCGGCGTACCCGTGTGCCCGAGGTCCTCGACACAGTGGACAGCAGGGGCCTGGGGCGTTGGCTCGCCGATGTAGCGCACCCGGTCCTGCTGCATGAGGAAGGGCGAATTTCCCTTGCGAGCTATTGGAACCGCCGGTCCGAGGATCACACGGGAACAGTGGCGGTGATCGTGGGGCCCGAAGGGGGTGTGAGCCCGCAGGAGGTGACCCTGTTCGAGGAACACGGGGCCGTTCCCGTGCAGTTGGGAACCAACGTCCTGCGAGCCTCGACCGCCGGACCTGCGGCGATTGCCGTCCTGAATCAGCTCCTGGGCCGCTGGTAATAGGCCGCTGGCAAAGGGCCACTGCTGTTGAAGCTGGTCAGCGGATGCTGACCAGCTTGTCATCTGCAATGGTGTCAGCGGCAGGCCCTTCGCCCGGGTCGGCTCCCGTCGATTCGTACACCTCGACAAGGTATGTCCCCTCCTCCAGGGAGACGCTGAATTCATAGAGTCCGACGGCACCCGTGCCCGCCTCGACGGGAACGGATCCAGCGACCACATCCTCCGTGAAAACACCGCCTGCATTCACCCGGCGGATCCGCCAATCGAGGCTCGGATCAGTTGTCGTGGTGCTCCCTTGGACGATGACCGTCCGGTCGTTTTTGAGGGAACTGTCCTGCGGATTGATGATCCAAACGGGAGCAATAGCACTCACGTCGCGTTGAAGAACAGACCCCAGCTCGATATGGCCGAACGCCTTGTAGCCGGCCTTCCCGTCCACCAGCAGCCGCACGCTGCTGGGACTGCCACTGATGATCAGCCCTGAGTTGGCTGCCGCGGCTGTCGCGGTGTACACAAGCTGCTGCACAGCACGTCCGGCAACATCAGCACCGATTCCAGCGGCGAATGAGTCTGACGAGATGTCGACGGTGATGACGTTGTCAGGCGAGATCGATGTATTGACCGCAGATGCTTCCAGCCAGGGGCTGTAGTAGTCGTCGTCGAGCGGTTCCGAACTTGTCATTGCCCAGACTGCGTCAGCGATCGGATCCCCGGAGGACTCACCGGGCAGGAACTCGCGGTAGAGGAGTCCGTTCGCACTTCCCAACCAGTAGACGGGAAGGAGTTCGTCGGAGTCGGTGGCTGTCGGGCTCTGCACGTCCAACTCGGGCATGCTGGCAGTCGATTCCAGGAGCAACTCCGCCTCTGTCCCCAGCTCCGAGGTGGGCTCTGCCGGTCCTCCGATGGTGCAGGCCTGGAGGCAGAGCGCCGCTGCAACGACGATGGATCCCTTCCAATGGCGGCCTGGAGTTCGGTTTCCGGAAGGAGGAGTGGCGGCCATGTGTTCGGCGTCTCCTCTCATCCAAAGTTATGAAAATGCATAGGTGCAGCACCGCTGTTGTTTCAACAATCGGCAATGCCGCGGAAGCATCCGGTGCCGCAGCGAGCAGCACAATCCAGCTTGGCATAGGTGCTGGCCGCTACTGTGCGGTTTTCCCGAATCGCCGCCTGACTGAAACGCGATTGATATCGGGCCGTTGCGTTCCTGAGATCTTCACCCTTTCGGACCCCCGGGAATGATCGGCCTGCATCACGCAAGCGGTGGCAGGGCTGCGGCGGTACGCTTGTAGGAGGCTTATTCGCAGGCCTGGACCAGTAGATCACCGGAAGATCCGGCATACACAAGGAGAGATGGAAGGCTCAAGGGCCGCTACTATGACCGATTCCGCAGTGGGTATGGGGGCCGCCGGCCTGGACAGCCGGGTCATTCAATTCGATTCCGCCGACCAGATGGTGCAGGCCCTGGGCGCCAACGACGAGGCCCTTGCCATGATCGAAGGGGCGTTTCCCGGCGTCAAGCTGCACGTCCGCGGCAATGAACTGTCCATCACGGGTCCCGCGACCGACGTTGGGCGCACCGAGCGCCTGATCGGTGAGGTACGCACTCTTGCTGCAAACCAGACGCCGGTAACCGCGCAGGTGCTCGAGCAGCTGCTGTTCATGCTGAAGACGCAGGGTGCAGCGAAGCCGGCCGAGATCCTGTCAATGAACATTCTCTCGTCGCGCGGCCGCACCATCCGGCCCAAGACAGTCAACCAGAAGAATTATGTCGAAGCGATCGACGCGCACACCATCGTCTTCGGCATCGGCCCGGCGGGTACAGGCAAGACCTACCTGGCAATGGCCAAGGCTGTTCAGGCCTTGCAGCACAAAGAAGTCAACCGAATCATCCTCACCCGTCCCGCAGTGGAGGCCGGGGAACGATTGGGCTTCCTGCCGGGCACGCTCAACGACAAGATCGACCCCTACTTGCGTCCGCTCTATGACGCGCTCCACGACATGATGGATCCGGACTCGATTCCCCGCCTCATGGCTGCCGGAACCATCGAAGTGGCACCCCTTGCCTACATGCGTGGCCGGACTTTGAATGACGCGTTCATCATTCTCGACGAGGCGCAGAACACCACGCCTGAGCAGATGAAGATGTTCCTGACGCGGCTTGGTTTCGGATCGCGCATGGTAGTCACGGGCGACGTGACCCAGGTTGACCTGCCGGGCGGCACCAGCTCGGGCCTCCGGGTAGTCAGTGAGATCCTGCAGGGTGTCGACGACGTCGCATTTTCCCGCCTGGATGCCACCGACGTCGTAAGGCATCGTCTGGTCGGCGACATCGTCTCCGCCTACAGCAAATGGGACGAGTCGCAACGCGCGTCGCTGAACGGCCGCCGGAATACCGGAAAGGCTGGCCGCAATGAGCATTGAGGTCAATAACGAGTCCGGAGTCGAGGTCGACGACGAGGCACTGGTCCGGCTCGGTCGCCACGTGCTGGAGCGTCTTTTCGTGCACCCCGAATCAGAGCTGTCGATCATCCTGGTCGACATCGAGGCCATGGAGAAGCTCCACATCGAATGGATGGACGAGCCGGGACCCACGGACGTTTTGTCCTTTCCCATGGACGAGCTGCGTCCCGGCACCGCCGCGCGGCCAACTGCGTCAGGCATCCTCGGCGACGTCGTCCTCTGTCCTGAAGTGGCCCGCACTCAGGCGGACAACGCCGGGCACAGCATGAATGAGGAGCTTCTCCTGCTCACCACACACGGCATGCTCCACCTGCTGGGTTTCGACCACGCGGAACCCGAAGAGGAGAAAGAGATGTTCGGTCTCCAGCGGCAGCTTCTGGCCGACTTCCTTGGCGGTGCCGCCCCGCGGGAAACCACGCGGTGACCGCGCACAGAGCGATGAAGCAGTTCCGACCATGATCGTCTTCCTGCTGGCGCTGATGGCAATCGTATTTGTGCTGATTGCAGCGCTGGTCACCGCTGCTGAAGCGGCCTTCAGTTTTCTTTCCCGCCAGGAAGCGGAAGCGCATCTCCACGGGCCGAGAGGCAAGTACGTCCAGCGCATCCTCGACTCGCCCGTGTCGCATATGCACGCGCTGCGGTTCTGGCGTGTCTGGTTCGAGATGGCTGCCGCTGTAGCGGTGGCGCTCCTGTTCGCCGACGTGCTGGACAACATCTGGATTGCCGGGCTCCTGGCTACCGTCACAATGGCGGGCCTGGGTTTTGTCCTCGTGGGGGTTTCACCCCGCCAGCTCGGCAGGACACACGCTGCGACGCTCGTACCGGTGACCGCACATCTCGTAGGTGTGCTGCGGGTCGTGCTTGGACCCATCCCTCGCTGGCTCGTCGGTGTCGGAAGCGCACTTTCTCCCGGTTCGGCGCGTGCCGAGGCTGCATTCTTCACCGAGGAAGAATTCCGCGCGCTCCTCTCGCGGGCGAATGAGGCGGAGATGATCGAAGACAGCGAAGCTGAACTCATTCACTCGGTTTTCGAGCTCGGTGACACCAAGGTGCGCTCGGTGATGGTGCCCCGTACGGACATGGTCTCGATCGAAGCTGGATCGACCCTTCGCCAGGCGATGTCGCTGTTCCTGCGTTCGGGATACTCCCGTGTGCCGGTCATTGGGGACAACGCTGACGACGTTCGGGGCATTTTGTACCTCAAGGACGTCGTTGCGGTACTGAACGCCCAGAACCACGATGATCAGGATCCTGTCGATGACGTTTGCCGCGATGTCCGGTACGTTCCCGAGTCCAAGCCGGTCAGCGACTTCCTGCAGGAACTGCAGCGTGAGTCGACCCACGTTGCGATTGTCATTGACGAGTACGGGGGTACGGCGGGTCTCGTGACTCTCGAGGACCTCATCGAGGAAATCGTGGGCGAGATCGTCGACGAGTACGATTCGGAAGTCCCCGAGATGGAGGAGCTTCCAGAGGGCGGGTTCCGCGTCAGCGCGCGGATGAGCATCGATGACCTTGGCGAACTCTTCGACATAGATCTCGAGGATGACGAGGTGGACACTGTCGGTGGCCTGCTCGCAAAAACGCTTGGTCGTGTGCCGATCGTCGGCAGTGAAGTGCGGGTGGGCGACATTGCTCTGCGCGCGGAACGCGTCGAAGGACGGCGTAACCGTGTCTCGCATCTACTCGCATGGAAGGTCGAGCGGCAGTCGGAAAGCGACGACCACGCAGACCAGTTCAATGAAGGTTCGAGGGAAACGGTGGATAACAAATGAGCACCCAGCAATACCGCGCGGGATTCATCTCGCTGGTAGGCCGTCCCAATGCAGGCAAGTCGACCCTGACCAATGCGCTCGTCGGCCACAAGGTGGCCATCACCTCGGCCAAACCCCAGACAACGCGCCACACCATTCGCGGCATTGTGCACCGTGAGGATGCCCAGCTCATCCTTGTCGACACGCCGGGCCTGCACCGGCCCCGCACGCTTTTGGGACAGCGCCTCAACGATCTTGTTGCCGACACTCTCGCCGAGGTTGACGCCATCGGATTCTGCCTTCCTGCCAATGAGCAGATCGGTCCCGGTGACCGCTATATCTCAGCCCAACTGGCGCAGCTCAAGCGCAAGCCCGTTATCGCCGTCGTTACAAAAGCTGACCTCGTCAGCAAGGAGGCGCTGGCACGCCAACTGCTTGCGGTGGCTGAGCTCGGCCGCGAGGTGCTTGGCGAGGACGGTTGGGCGGATGTGGTGCCTGTGTCCGCCGTCGACGGGTACCAGGTGTCCACCGTTGCCGACGTTTTCGCGACCCACATGCCGGAATCTCCGCCGCTGTACCCCGATGGTGAGCTGACCGACGAGCCGGAGGCCGTCATGGTCGCCGAACTCGTCCGGGAAGCAGCCCTTGAGGGAGTGCGCGATGAGCTCCCGCATTCTCTCGCCGTCGTTGTTGAGGAGATCGTTCCGCGCGAAGGCCGGCCGGAGGACAACCCACTGCTTGATGTGCGCGTGAACCTGTATGTCGAGCGCCCCTCACAGAAGGCCATTGTGATCGGCAAGGGAGGCGCGCGCCTGCGCGAGGTTGGGACGGCCGCACGGAAGGGGATCGAAGCGCTGCTCGGCACGAGGGTATACCTCGACTTGCACGTGAAGATCGCGAAGGACTGGCAGCGCGACCCGAAGCAACTCGTTAAGCTCGGCTTTTAGCCGTCCGTAGTGGTTGCAGTATTTTCGGGCACTACGGGCGACCGCTGCTCGTTGACCTACAGATGCCTCCCTGGGGGCGGCAAGAGATCGAACCAACTCGAAAGGGCCGAGGGTCATGAGTGAATCCGGCGGCGGGCGTCCTGGCTCTCCGGATGGCATACGTCTGGGGACGGGCGGCCGGCACCTCGGCAGGGGACGTCCGCGTGTCCTGCAGATCGTCGCGATCTCCCTCGTCGCCGCGCTTGTGGCGGTCGTAGGATTCGTGGCTTTTTCGGTGGTTCGCCTTCAGGGGAACGTTGCTACCGAGCCGCTCAATCTGTCGACGGACGGCGAGACGCAGCTGCCGGTCGACCTGAGCCGCGACCCTGTGCAGATCCTCATCATCGGCAGCGATACCCGAACGGGTCAAGGCGGGGATACGGAGCCGGAGGATGCCGAAGGTCAGGCGGATGTCATGATGCTCATGACCATGTCCGCAGACCGCAGCAACGTAACGATGGTCTCCTTCCCGCGCGACCTGCTGGTGCCGCTGCCGGGGTGCCACAACCCGGAGACCGGTGCCGCTAGCGATGCCATGGCGTTGGGGCAGCTGAACAGTTCACTGGCCAACGGTGGACCGGGTTGCACCGTTGCAGCCAT
>NZ_JAPSHV010000111.1 GCF_031179385.1 Arthrobacter sp.
GTGCCGGCCGGCTTCGCGAACTCCCAGTCGCCACTCATACGGCGATCGGCGCCTTGATGGTGGGGTGGTGCTGATAGTTCTCGACCGCGAAGTCCTCGAGCTCGTAGTCGAAGATGGTCTCCGGCTTCCGGATCAGGCGAAGGGTCGGATAGGGGTAGGGGTCCCGCGACAGCTGCTCCGTGACCTGCTCCACGTGGTCTTCGTAGATGTGCACGTCACCGCCGGTCCACACGAACTCGCCCGGCTCCAGGCCCACCTGCTGGGCCACCATCAGCGTGAGCAACGCGTAGGACGCAATGTTGAACGGTACTCCCAGAAACATGTCCGCCGAGCGCTGGTACAGCTGGCAGGACAGCTTTCCGTCCGCCACGTAGAACTGGAAGAGGGCATGGCACGGGGGCAAAGCCATGTTCTCGATTTCCGCCACGTTCCAGGCAGAGACGATGTGCCGACGCGAGTCCGGGTTCGCCTTGAGCCCGTCAATCAGACGCTCAATCTGGTCAATGTGCCCGCCGTCCGGCGTCGGCCAGGAGCGCCACTGTACGCCGTAGACCGGGCCCAATTCGCCGTCGTCGTCCGCCCACTCATTCCAGATCCGGACGCCCCGCTCCTGCAGCCAGCGGACGTTTGAGTCACCGCGCAGGAACCAGAGCAGTTCCAGGGCGACGGACTTGAAGTGGACCCGCTTGGTGGTGATGAGCGGGAAGGACTCGGAGAGGTCGAACCGCAGCTGCCGTCCGAAGACGCTGCGCGTGCCGGTACCGGTCCTGTCCGACTTGGGTGTGCCGTTGGCCAGGACGTCTCGGAGCAGGTCTTCGTAGGGTGTGGGAACCGGGGTAGTCACGGGATCCAGTCTAGGAGTATCACCGGCAGGAGCATGAACAGACTCAGTCGTCATACGCACGGAACTGCTCGACCGAGACCACTTGTCCCGCCTTCTTGCAACTCACCTGGCAGATGATTGCCTCACCGGGCGCGAGGTATGGATCCGACGTCGGCAGCAGCCGTCCGAGATGCGCGGGCATATGTGCCCTGAGGACATCAAGGATCAGCGGCAGCACCGGCCGGTGACTGCAGACGGCGACCGGGCTCCGCCGGTCGAAGAGCTTCTCGATAGTGCCGGTGGCGCGTCCGGGCTTACGGGCGGCGTCGCGTTCAGTGATGGCGTCCACGAGCTTCAGTTTCGCGTCGGAGCGCCTGATGTACGGCATGACGGTCTGGACGCAGCGGTCCCAGGGGCTGCTGACGATGCGATCGGGCGACCAGGCCAGCAGCAGGCGGCTGACCGCCTGGGCCTGGCGCCGTCCGGAGGCTGCGAGCGGGCGCTCCCCTTCGGCACGCGTCCAGGAAGACCGCGGCTTGGCCTTCGCATGGCGGACGACAATGAGCGGCCAGGTGGCCAGGTTGTCCTCTGCGAACGCCTGGGTAAGGGCATTCAGAGGTTCCCGGTCGGATGATTTGCTCAGCAATTCGGCCGCCCGCTCCGGGGAACACCAGAGGAAATCATCGACCTCCTTGCCGTCCGGCTTCGGCGTCATGCCTTCCGCCTTGGCCGCCCAGTAATGCACCACCTTGAGCCCGGAGGTGACCGGGTACTCAATGGTCGGCAACGGGATGCCGAGCTTGACCGACAGGCCGATTTCCTCGAAGACCTCGCGGACGGCGCACTCTGGAGTGGTCTCGCCCGGATCGATCTTGCCTTTCGGCCAGGACCAGTCGTCATAACGGGGGCGGTGGATCAGCAGGACTTCCAGCGCGCCGGACCGCTTGCGCCAGCACAGGGCACCGGCAGCGACGACGGCGGCTCCCCGCCTGCTCTGCTTGCTGTCAACCGCCGTATCGGGCTGCGTCATCACCGTCGAGCGGGCCGCAGCCGGCTGCGGGAACGGGAGGCAAGCAGCCACGACTGGACGTCGTCGAGTGGTTCGCCGTCGTCATCCTTGTGATGGCGGATCCACTCGCCGTCGCTGTCCAGATGCCAGCTGGCAGTTCCGCTGTCGAGGTAGCGATCCATGAGCGAGATCAGGTAAGTGATGTGCTCCGGCGCGGATAGCTGGACCAACGCCTCCACCCGGCGGTCGAGGTTGCGGTGCATCATGTCCGCCGAGCCGATGAAGACGGCGGGATCGCCCGCATTGGCGAAAGCAAAGACACGCGAGTGTTCCAGGAACCGGCCAAGCACGGAACGAACGGTGATGTTCTCGCTGAGGCCGGGTACGCCGGGGCGCACCGAGCAGATGCCGCGAACGATCACGTCGACCTGGACACCGGCCTGCGACGCCCGGTACAGGGAGTCGATGAGGGCCTCGTCAACAATCGAGTTCACCTTGATGATGACCCGCGCTTCGAGGCCGGCCTGGGCGTTCGTGATCTCCTGTTCGATGCGTTCGATCAGGCCGGACCGGACGGAGCGCGGCGCGACGAGGAGGCGCTTGAACGTCGACTTCGGGGCGTAGCCGGAAAGCTGGTTGAACAGCCTGGAAAGGTCCTCGCCCACCTGATGGTTGGCGGTGAGAAGTCCGAGGTCCTCGTAATAGCGTGCGGTACGCGGGTGGTAGTTTCCGGTGCCGATGTGGCAGTAGCGGCGCAGCCCGTCGATCTCCTGGCGAACCACGAGGGAGAGCTTGCAGTGGGTCTTCAGGCCCACGATGCCGTACACCACATGAACGCCGGCCTGTTCCAGCTTCCGGGCCCAGGAGATGTTGGCCTGCTCATCGAAGCGGGCCTTGATCTCAACCAGCGCCAGCACCTGCTTGCCAGCCTCCGCGGCGTCGATCAATGCGTCGACGATGGGGGAGTCGCCCGAGGTGCGGTACAGGGTCTGCTTGATGGCCTGGACCTTGGGGTCCACCGCCGCCTGCTCAAGGAACGCCTGCACCGAGGTGGAGAAGGAGTCATACGGGTGATGCAGCAGGATGTCCCGCCGGCGCATCGCTGCGAACACGTTCGCAGCTTTGGACGTTTCGCTCTCGTTCAGGTCACGGCTGGTGTGCGCCACGTGCTTCGGGTAATGCAGGTCGCCGCGGTCGATGCCGGCGATGACCGAGAGCCCCCGCAGGTCCAGCGGTGCCGGCAGGTCGTAAACCTCGGCTTCCTCCACGCCGAGCTCGCGGGAGAGCAGCGCCCGGATGCTCGGGTTGATGTCGGTGGTGACCTCAAGCCGGACCGGCGGTCCGAAGCGGCGCCGCAGGAGCTCCTTCTCAAGCGCCTGGAGCAGGTTCTCGGCGTCGTCTTCCTCGACCTCAAGGTCCTCATTCCGGGTGACTCGGAAGGTATGGTGCTCGAGGACCTCCATGCCGGGGAACAGCTGGTCCAGATGGACGGCGATGACTTCTTCCAGGGGGATGAAGCGCGCGGTCCGGCGGGCGACATTTCCGGCGCGTGGCCCGTCGACGGAAACGAGGCGGGGCAGCTGGTCGGGCACCTTCACACGGGCGAACAGTTCCTTGTCGCTCACCGGATTGCGCACGACGACGGCGAGGTTCAGTGAGAGCCCGGAAATGTACGGGAACGGGTGGGCCGGATCTACAGCCAGCGGCGTCAGGATCGGGAAGACCTTCTCCGCGAAGAGTTTGTTGAGGTCGGCCTGCGCGGCAGCGTCCAGTTCGTCCCAGGTGGTGAGATGAATGTTCTCGGCCGCGAGCGCCGGCCGGATGTGCTCCGAGAAGACAGCGGCGTGGCGTCGCTGCAGCGCCAACCCCTCGGACATGATCGTCTCGAGCTGCTCGATGGGGCTCAGCCCGGCTGCGGAGGGTACCGCCAGCCCCGTGGCGATGCGGCGTTTCAGTCCCGCCACCCGCACCATGAAGAACTCGTCCAGGTTCGACGCGAAGATTGAAAGGAAGTTGACGCGCTCAAGCAGCTGAAGGTCCGGGTCCTCCGCCAGGTCCAGGACCCGCGCATTGAAGTGGAGCCAGCTCAGTTCACGGTCGAGGAAACGATCCGCCGAGATCTCGCCTGAGGGCAGCAGGCTTGGGGCGAAATCGGGGATGTCGATGCGGTCCTGTGTTGCCCGCGCGGGAGCCACTTCCGACGATCCATACCGGGCCGGGACGCGCGCGGCGGTTTCGGCTTCCATAGTGTCTCCTTTGTGGTTCGGGCGAGGCACAGAGCGTGCCTTAAAAGGGGCCGTTGGAGCCCTCCTCAACCTTACAAGTTGTCCGCGGTGTTCCCGGGTGCGTACATCACATCGACGTCCCACCGGGTGAAGCCGAGTGACCGATAGAGCGCCACGGCGGGAGTGTTGTCCGCGTCGACATACAGCATGATCGCCTGAAGCCCCAGCGAATGCAGGTGCTCAATCCCCGCGATCGTCAGAGCCTTGCCGAGTCCCATGCCCTGGGCAGCGGGGGTCACACCCACCACATACACCTCGCCGATGGCCGGGTGCTTGCCGCTTCGCGGGTGGACCTTTGTCCAGTGAAAGCCGAGGAGCTGCCCATCCGACTCCCGAACGGCCAATATCAAACCCTTGGGGTCGAACCAGTCCTCCGCCATGCGAGCCTGCAGGTCCTCAAGGGTCAGGGAACCCTGCTCCGGATGGTGAGCGAACGCAGCAGCGTTTGCCTCGAGCCAGGCCTGCTCGTCCTGGCCCGGCGAGAAGGTACGCAACGTCACGCCTTCGGGAACGACAGCCTGGGGAACTGTCGCCTCAAGCGCTGCACGGGTCTGTCGCATGCGCCATAGTTCGCGGACGGGAGTGAATCCGGCCTTGACGGCGAGCTCGACGGCGGCAGCGTGGTTGCCGTGTGACCAGGCCCGCAGCTCGGGGAGTTGGTGGTCCTGCAGCGCCCGCACGAGGCTGGTGCCGACGCCCTGGTTCCGGTAGGTGGGCCGCACCACGAGCTCAAGGACCCCCACTTGTCCGGGAATACGGGGAAGGCTCACGACGGCGACGCCTGCAAGTTCTTCATCGTTCTCATCACCGTCGCTCGCATACGTGGTGAAAACCAGCAGGGACTCCGGGTGGGTGTGGGAAGTGCGCAGGTTCACCAGCGTCTGTTCCGACAGTGGGGGGTTGCCGTCCGCGTCCTCGGCAGCGTGTGCAAGGCCGACGATGTCTTCCAGTACCTCACCGCGCGGCGCACCGCCGATGGTGAGGATGGGCCAGGTGGGTGTCTGGGCTGCTGTCATCTGATCAGCGTAGCCGTGAGGACTGCGGTTCCGGGAGGCTTTTTGGTGGCATCGTCGCCGTGCTGTAGGCTTTTCAAGCGCTCGAAAGAGTGCAACCGGGGGGATGCGCCAGTGGGGCGCCCGCGATACGTTCGACCCGTATGTCCTCCACGAATAAGGAAGGCTCCCTCGCCGCAGCAGCGGCGGGGGAGCCTTCTCTTGTGTCTTCTGGTTGGCTCTTACGCCTTCTGGTTGACCGTGGAATCTTCCGGCTGCCGGGAGAGCGTGAACCGGTAGCCCACGTTCCGCACCGTGCCGATCAGCTGCTCGTGGTCGGCGCCGAGCTTGGCCCTGAGCCGGCGGACGTGGACGTCGACGGTGCGGGTGCCCCCGTAGTAGTCATAGCCCCACACCTCGTGCAGCAGCTGGTCACGTGTGAAGACCCGTCCGGGATGCTGCGCGAGGTACTTCAGAAGCTCGAATTCCTTGTAGGTGAGGTTCATGGGTTCGCCTCCCACCCGTGCGGTGTAGCTGGCCTCATCGATGATGACGCCGGATGCGTGGATTTCGCTTGAGACTTCCTCGGCGGCGGTGTTGGCCCTGGCGATGACGAGGCGCAGACGTGCTTCCACTTCCGCGGGTCCCGCAGAGTCGAGGACTACGTCGTCCGCCAACCAGTTGGCCGCAACAGCGGCCATCCCGCCTTCGGTGAGCACGAGCATCAGCGGTGCGCTCAACCCTGTGGCCCTCAGCAGTTGAGTCAGGGACCGGGCACCGACGAGGTCCTTGCGCGCATCGATGATCACGACGTCGCAGGGTTCGGTTTCGAGCAGGGCGGTTGGTTCTGCGGGAAGGATATGAACCTTGTGGTTCAGGAGCTCAAGCGCAGGGAGGACATCCACGGACGAGCCCTGACTGTTCGTGAGCATCAGGATGTGCGGCATGTGTCCTCCAAAGGTAGGGACGCGCATCATCGGGCGGGCAGCGGTGACCGGGCGTGCCGCGAACGGGAGCGTTCCGGCAGGCCGGCAGCGGATTCGCACCAGTATACCGGTGTGACTCTCCGCACCCCGTAATATTCGGCGGGCGCCACCTCATAAGGGACTCTCCCACAACCGGGCTCCTGAGCGCCGCACCGCCCGCTTTCGACGCCTTCCGCACCGGTAGGGCAGTATTGCAGGGGTGAGAATCATGATGGCGGCACTGGTCGCGGCGGTAGCTCTGATCGCTGTGGTCGGCGCGTCTTATGCGTCACTGGCGGTGACCGCCGGCGTCGTCGTCGTCCTGATTCTTGTGGCCGCGATCGGTTGGCCCTCCGTATTGGGAGTGCCGGCGCGCAAGAGCCAGTCCGCGGCCATAGCCATCAGCGCGCTCGCCGCCTGTGCCGCCGCTTACCTGTCTCCCTCGGGGACGGCGCTGACCTGGTTGCCGGTCGCAGTGGCGCTGGGTGTGGGAGCGGTCTTCCTCATTCAGCTCGTCCGCGGAACCGGCCAGAGTCTCCGGCTCGAATCAACACTCGGCGCCAGCTCCGGCGTGCTCATCATCGCCCTCGGTGCCGGCTGGATCGCAGCCGAAAACCTCAGCATCAACTCCGGGGCCTCCGCCGTCACTCTCGCCACCGGGACCAGCGTGCTGGCGGCCGTCGCTGCTGCGGTTCTTCCCTGGCCGAACCGGGTGGTCGTCCCACTGGGCGTACTCCTGGCCGCGCTCGCCGGCCCGCTGGTTGCACTGGCTTTTCCCGAGGTGGAGGCGGGCCCCGCCGCTATCATCGGTGCGGTGTGCGGAGCCGTCGTGATGGCAGGCCGCCGCCTGGTCATGAGCCGGGAGGAGCCCCTTGATACGGCTGCGCTCCTCTCCGTGGGAACTGCGCCGATCCTGGCCATCGGATCGCTTGCGTACTTCCTTCAGCGGCTCCTGCTGAGCTGAGACTCGCCCTTCCAAGGTTGTTCATAGTGGCGAAAGCGGTGGAAGCCCGGCGTTAGGATGGAGCCATGTCAATTCTTGCGCTGGAAATCTTCTTCATCTCGCTGCTGGTCATTGCTGGGCTGGGCATGGCCGGTTTCGCTGCACTCGTCATCGCACGCCTGTACAAGGGCCAGAAGTAACCTCCGCTGATCCATGTCCTTTGAGATCCCCACAGACCTGACACCCGAGCTCGTTCCGCTGTCCTGGCTGCTGGGCACCTGGGAGGGCTCCGGCCGGCTGGGTGAGGGTAACGCCGACTCGGAGCATTTCTACCAGCGTGCCGTCTTCACACAGCATGGGCTGCCTTTCGTGCAGTACACGGCTGAGAGCTGGCTGACGGATGAGGAGGGGAACACCCTCCGCCCGTTGTCCGTGGAAACCGGCTTCTGGGCGCTTGACCGTAAACTGAACGACGCCGACGTCGGCCCCGGTCTGTCACCGGCGGACATCGTGCCCGCGCTGAAGAGCGCGGACGATGTTGAGCAGTTCCGCAACGACGCGGGCGGGTTCGACATCACTGCCACCATCGTTCACCCCGGCGGCATTGCGGAGCTGTACTACGGCAACATCAAGGGACCGCAGATCCAGCTCAGCACCGACCTCGTCATGCGCGGGCAGCATTCGAAGGATTACTCGGCCGCCACGCGTCTCTTCGGGTTGGTCAACGGGGACCTGTACTGGCGCTGGGACATTGCTGCGGACGGCAACTCGCTGGAACCGCACGCGTCCGCCATTCTCAAGAAGACTTCCTGAACCAGTCCGCCGGTACCGGCATCGCCGCTGATGCCGCGTCGGGCGGAATACCCTTCACCACCAGGGGCGTTGCACACGGTATGACCTTCTCAAGTCCGCTTCTTTCCCTGCCCGGCGCCGTGGCTGCCGGTGCGCCCGACGCAGGAGTGGCGGCACACTACGGTGACCCGCTGCGCGAACAGCGCTCCCTGGCACGCGGAGACGCCGTCGTCGACCTGTCCCACCGCGGCGTGGTCACGGTCTCCGGCCCGGACCGGCTGAGCTGGCTCAACACGCTTTCCTCTCAGCTTCTGCTGAACCTTGCGCCCGGTGAGTCCACCGAGACGCTTCTCCTCACAGTTCAGGGGCGGATTGAGTACAGCCCCAAGGTGATCGACGACGGCGCCACCACCTGGCTGCTGACGGAGAGCTGGGAAGCCGGTCCGCTCGCGCAATGGCTCGAGCGCATGAAGTTCATGCTTCGCGTGGAGGTTGCCGACGTCACCGGCGAATGGGCCACGATCGGTTCCGTGAAGCCCGTTGAGAGCCTGGGCAGTCACCTCACCTGGGTCGATGCCTGGCCGCACGTCCGCAC